>DUCL01000040.1 GCA_012959845.1 Candidatus Poseidoniales archaeon | reverse complement strand
ATTGCTTGTTCATGACCTTTCAACAGATTCTGCATCTGCGATAAACATTGTACAACCAATTATGGAGTTAGATTCTCCTTATGCGATTTCAGATTCATTACTAGTGATGTCTAACAATACAATATTAATGGCAGTTGATATAAATGCACCAGGAATAATAGTCATGAACATATCTGTTGATTCCCCTGAACAAATTCTCGTTGCTAAGACACCTTCAGGTCCTGCAATAATCATGCTTAAGAATGGACAAATTTCTGCCATCGACTTAGAAGGAGAACAAATATCTTTGCCAACTCCAGAAATTGATAATATCAATACAGTTAGAACAGCAGGAAGTGAAATCGCTTATGTCACAAGTGATAATCCAACAACTGTATATGTCGCTAGAATTGGAACGCTCGGAGCAATTCAGATTGAAATTGATGCACAAGCAACACATGAGCAAGATTTGGTTCTTGAATCATGGGGAACTCCTGTAAATATGAGTAACGCAATAATTACCGATTTGGCATTCAACTATGATTATATTGCTGCAACAGTGAATGTTACAACAATCGACCGCCTTGTTCTATTTGATAGAGACAGTGGCGAACAATGGTTGGCAAGCGATGCAAAATATTCAGTTAAAGATCCAAGCATTGGTCATGGAATATTGGCATGGTCGGTCAAAGACCATCTCATTCCAACGAATCCACAAGAAAAATATCTAGATGGTGAAATATATTTTATGAATTTAGAACGAAATATCACAGAAACATTGACCTCAGATGAAATAGACCAATGGGGTCCGCATGTTTTAGAAAACCATTTGGTATATTTTGAAATGGATGATGAAGGAGCGGTTACGATTGAAATTCATTCATGGCAACCGGAGTTGAAATTATATTCTAATATTGTAATGCAATTAGGCACATTAGCCGCGATAATATTAGTTTTCATTCATGCGTTGCAGCGTCAATTAGAAGCAAAAATAGCGAAAATTGATTAATTTCCAAATTACGGGGTTTTATTTAGTTGAAACTATTTTCTTCATCCAAGGGAAAAAGGGATTGAAAAGTTTCGTATTCCCTAAGAGTTGAAAAAATGTCTAACGAAAATTTGATTGAAAAAATGAATGATGCGCTTGCAGTGGAACTAAGAGCAATTAACATGTATGCGCATTATAGTGCAACTGTAATGGGGATAAATCGTATGCAACTTGCCCCATATTTTGCCAAAGAGGTATCAGAATCTCTTGCCCATGCCGACATTGTTCGTAGGGGTATAGTCAAGTTAGGTGGAATTCCTGTTACAGAGAGAAATAGCAAAGCGATTGTTCATACAACCGATTACCAGGTAATGTTGAATGAAGCATATGATACTGAAAAATATGCAGCAAAGGCTTACACAGCGGTAATGGATTTGTTGAAAGATGCAGGTGATAGAGATTTATTCGATGCAGTTGAACAAATTTGTATGATGGAATTACGAGCTCTTGAAGAACTTCGTTTGTTAACCGCTTAAAGTTCATTTAGGAATTAACAGCATTCTATTGAGCGCTAATAGAGAGCCTTCTTGAATCTCTTTAGGAACAATAATTTGGTTTGGTTTTTCTCCATCAACAATTCTTTCCAAGACATCCATTAAGTAAGCGGGATGAATCATATACATCGTTGAACAAGGACAAATCTCTGGGTCAAGACATTCGATGTGTTTGTCGGGATGCTCATTTGCTAACCTTGCCACCATGTTGATTTCAGTGCCGATTGCAACCGCACTTCCAGCGGGTAGGTCGGCGACATAATTGCGAATAAATTGAGTTGAACCATTGGCATCAGCAATTTGTACTGATTCAATAGGTGATTCTGGATGAATTACAACATATCCTTCAGGGTAACGTTGTCTAAAGTCTTCGATTTGCTCAACAGTAAATCTGGTGTGAACCGAACAAAAACCATGCCATAATATTATTTGAGAGCCTTTTACTTCACCCATTGAACCGATATTTGGAATCCATGTCGGCATTTTTTCAGGGGCTATTCCCATCTCAGTACCAGTGTTTCTTCCTAAGTGTTGGTCTGGGAAAAACAAAACTGCGCCATTTTCACCTGCTCTCTCAAAGGCCCAATTCAAAACTCCCTTAGCATTGCTTGAGGTGCAGACTACTCCACCATGGCGGCCGACGAAATCTTTCAACTCAGCACTAGAATTCATGTAGGTCACAGGGACTAAAAATGACTGGCCTTGCGGGGCTGGAGAGTCTGGATTAACTCTATTGATCGGGTCGGATAATCCCGATTGTTGAAGTATCTCTTTCCAAGCAACATCGACTTCAGCAAAGGTTGCCATATCAGCCATAGAACATCCAGCTCTCATATTTGGCAATATTACAGTCTGTTCATCAGAGGTAAGGATGTCAGCAGATTCTGCCATGAAGTGTACTCCACAGAATACGATATATTTGGCAGTTGATTCAGCAGCCTTTTGACTCAGCATGAATGAGTCGCCCAAGAAATCCGCATGCAT
This sequence comes from Candidatus Poseidoniales archaeon, assembly GCA_012959845.1. Taxonomy (GTDB): domain Archaea; phylum Thermoplasmatota; class Poseidoniia; order Poseidoniales; family Poseidoniaceae; genus MGIIa-L1. Next base: position 4,071 of record DUCL01000040.1, on the reverse strand, counting down.
AACAATACTATCTCTTTGGTAGTGATGGCCCAGAATCAATAGGTCATCACCTAATTGTTGCTTCAACTCGGTAATTCTTGCGGCAATATCCTGTTCTTCAGGTGACAAACTTGTGTCCATGAAATCCACGGAACACGCAGGTAATGAGATTGTCATGTGGCCTCAAGTTTAACGAATCCCTTGCCCCTTTTTAAGGCATTTATTTTACAGCGTATTGATAAGTATTGAGCAATTGGCATAGATGATGGTCTTCATCCCTGACAAGCGTCTTCATCTTGGAGCCGAGGCGGAAGTTTGGTCAGGTTCATGGATGGGTCGCTCGGCTGTTTCTAAGCAGAGGAGAAGTCGTCAATGGCGACATCCTAATTTGGACAAGAGGCTCGGTACTCGGCGAATGATTAGTGAAGCAAAAATCTTGATGAGATTACATAATGCAGGAATTGAAGTTCCACAAGTTTGGGATTTAGATATTCCGGGTGGGCGATTGATAATTGAGAGAATATCGGGAATTCCATTGATAGAAATACTCAACGATGCTGAATCATCCGAAAATATGGTCGCCAATGCATTACAAAGCACAGGTGCAGCAATACGCATTCTTCATCGTCAAGCGATAACACATGGTGACTTATCGAGTAATAATATTCTAATTGATGAACAAGGCAATGCCGTATTAATTGATTTTGGATTAGCCGCAATCGACTACGAAGTTGAGCGCTTTGGAATTGATTTACATGTCATCGATGAGATACTCGGAGCATCTCACCCCAATCACCATGGAGCAATAGATTTGGTATTATCTGCATATTTAGAAGAAGAGGAAAGACTTGGGCCAGCACCAGAGCAAAGCGGAGGTTTGGTTCCTACTGCTAATGAAGTGCTAAAGCGCTTTGAAAATGTTCGTAGCAGAGTTAGATATCACGGTTGATTTCTCTATGCGATGAATGTTTCACCAAGTTTCCAGCCTAAGAAAGCAAGTATTGGACAAATCACCATTGTGATTGCGACATAGATGATGGCAGAGGATATTTGCTGGTTTTGAAACAGATTCAAAGTTTCAACCGAGAATGCAGACATGGTTGTAAATGCGCCTAGAACTCCAGTGCCTAGAATCAAAGCAACATCTTGTGATATCAATCCTTGAGTCAGAGCCACAGCAGTAATTCCTAGCAATAATGAGCCAATCATATTGACACTGAGTGTTGCCCATGGAAATCCATCACTGGACAAATATATGCTAACACCATATCGTAGAGCAGCGCCAATTGCTCCACCAAGAGCGACCAGTCCCAATTGTTGCATCATAACCCTCCTTTCAACCCCCCCGCTTTGAAATCATCTATTTATTTTGTATTTAGGCGGTGTTATCAATACCCTCCAGCCTTAGCCAAGATACATGGGGAAGAAGATTTGGTTCCTAACTGGTAATTTAGGAAAAGTCAAAGAGGCCAAACAGCACCTTGAGAAATTAGGTTACGAAGTTGAGCAATTGGTTATTGATGAAGAAACTTCAGAACCACAATCGGATAATTTACAGTCGGTAGCGCAAGCAAAAATCACTCAGGCATTACCGCATCTCCCCAATGATAATGATATGTTATTGGTCGAAGATGCAGGTTTGTTTATTGAGCACCTAAACGGCTTTCCGGGGGTGTATTCAGCATATGTATTGAAAACAATTGGCTGCAATGGGATATTGAAATTATTAGCTCATTTAGAAAGCGAAGACCCTGTGATGAATGGTCAGATGAGGGAAGCCGAATTCCAAGCGGTTGCTGCATTATGGAATGGTAAAGAAATAATATACGGTAATGGAAAATGTCCGGGATGGATTTCACAGGAAATTGATGGTGAGGGCGGATTCGGATTTGATCCAATATTCATTCCTTTTGATTTAGATGCAATTGGTAATCCACTTACCGCCGGTAATTATGGTGAAACCAGCACACATGGCGCTACCTTTGCTGAGGTTAAGTTAGAGGAAAAGCAATTATTTTCTCATCGTATGAGAGCGTTGAATGATTTAATATCACAACTTTGAAAGTCACCGTAGGTGATATTGCCCAGCATATACATCAGCATCATAAGTCAAAGCATTGTGCATTGTTTGATACGGATGGGTTTTGGACGTACTGTTATCGGTCTATTATTTGCCTCAGTGTTGGTTTTTTACCTCACTTCAATTGGTGAGTTTACCGATGAAGCGAAATGGGGTTCATTTGCTTTAATGGCGGTACTGGGCTTTGCTTGGGTTCAACTCGGGCAACGAGAAAAAGCAGCAAAACTGGCCTCACGTTCCCCGCAGCCTGCAAGTAGAGCAGTTCGTCCAGCAATAAGCAAAGTTGCTGAAGAGTCAGAAGAAGTTGAAGAACAACAAAGCAATATTCCTGCACCGGTCAAGGTAGGAGATTTTGATGGAACAACTTTGAAAGAACGCAAGATGGCTAAGGTTCAAGCCGCAAATGCAGAAAAAGCAAATGCGATGGCAGAAGCACAAGACGAAACAGATGATGTTGAAGTCACTGTTGAAATAGACGAAGTGCATGTCGCTGATGAATTCGTTATCGAAGTAAGTCCAGAGTCAATTGAAGATGCAGACATTGATGTCGCAGTAACTCAAAAGAGAATCCAACATGCAGAAATACGTCAGCGTATAGAAAAGCGCCGCCGTGGACATCTTGCAGAGATTCGAGCATCGACTGCAAAAATGCAACAACAGCAAGATGCTGGTGAAGATTTGGTTGCTCTATTACAAACAACAGGACATGGTCATTCCATACTGGATGAACCATTAAACCCTGAGCCAGGTCATGTTTATGGAGCAACATTTATTCGTATAGATGAATCAAGAATACTCAAATTACGTACTGCACTCGATACAGGTTTTGAAGCGGTTGAAAAACCTGCAGTAGTTGTTCCTCAGTTAATTGGTCTTGATGGTAATCCACTGCCAGCACTAATAGGTCCAGATGGCAAACCACTTCCAATGCCATTACCACTTCCAAATGCTAGTGGTGCTTTAGCAGCTATGAAAAGCGAAATCAATGAGTGAATATTTGACTTATTGCGGCTACAGATTGATAAGCCAATTGGATTTGATTGTATTTGATGAGCGAAGTGGCAATCAATAAGGACAAGCAAATGGCATTGCTTGCTTTGGTTTTGGTTGGAATCGCCCCTACAATATCAATACTTACAGGATTTGCATTGAAAGCCGGAGTAATTGCAATTATTGTTTTTATCTTAATGAAGGTCTGGATATTTGGCTTGCCTACATATTGGCATTTGAAAATTGACGAGCAACAAATAAGTTGGTCCAAACCCGAAAAAGGCGGATATTTAGTCGCTACTGGCCTAGGAATTGGCATGGTCGTAGCAATTGCTGCAGCCTACTTATTGCTTGGCGAATTGATGATGGATGCAGAAATGTTACGAATGTTACTAGAGCCAGTTGGATTGACAGTGGCTTGGAAATTTGGATTTGCGATTCTATTTTGGGTATTCATTAATTCAGTATTGGAAGAATACGTTTTCCGTTGGTTCATCACCAGCAAGGCTGAAATTTTACTCGGCGGAAAATGGAAACCAGTATTCCTTTCAGCTGCAATTTTCACCTTGCATCATACGATTGCATTGTCCTTTTTCATTAGTCCATTGGGTACAATAATTGCTTCCTGTGGTGTATTTGTAGGTGGATCTATTTTCTCTTGGGTCTATGTCACATACCGCTCAGTCTGGGTGGCTTGGATTACTCATGCTCTTGCAGATGTGGCAATTTTTGCAATAGCGTGGCATCTTATCATAGGCTAGATTCAATTCTCTTAGGCATTGAAACAGTTAATTTGGCACAATTATTCGCAAAAAATGGGATGTCCTCAATTTCTCTTTATATAGGGTAGGTGATAGATTATTTTTGCCCGTAGGGCACCGTGAGTCTCATGCAGTAAAATAACCTCAATTGCCATTTGTAAACTAGAGTTAGCGAAGAGCTAACTGCTAAACAATTGAGGATATAAATACATGAAAAATATGAGACACAATAACCGAGACTCCAAAGCGAGGAGACACAAC
>DUCL01000039.1:1006-6598 GCA_012959845.1 Candidatus Poseidoniales archaeon | reverse complement strand
CAACTTGTTCAAATGCCCATTTGGCTAAATTTTCTGCGGTTGGAATGAATGGTACGATGACGGTTCGATGTTCAGCACCCATTAGCGAGCAAGCAGCAATTGCTTTTTCATCACCCGAATATACTACGAATGCGTGGTCGATTATATCGTGAACATATTCTGTAAGAATTGCTGAAACATCGGAAAAATCGATTAACATCCCTTCTTCTGAGACCCCACTTTGTGTCACGATATCACCCTCTATCTCTACCTCAAAACGATAGCGATGCCCGTGCATATGTCGGCATTTACTTTTGTGATTTGGAACTCTATGACCTGTATCGGTTTCAATATATCTTCTAATTATTGTTGTCATTTTCATCTCTCCTCAAAATCAATGGCTGCTGAATTAATGCAATACCTCTCGCCACCAAATTGAATAGGGCCATCGCCGAATACATGGCCAAGGTGTGCATCGCACTTACTGCATCTAACCTCAGTGCGAATACTGCCGTGTGAATTGTCCTCTAATCTGCTGATTGAAGCATCGTCTAGTTCGCTATGGAATGAAGGCCAACCACATCCAGAATCATACTTCATTTCCGAGTTGAATAGAATATGCCCACAACACAAACAAGAATATTCACCGTCCCGTTTTTCATCCCAAAACATACCACTAAATGCTGCCTCTGTGCCACTTTCTCTAGTTACATTGTATTGCAATTCTGTAAGGCGTTGCTTGTAATATTCATCCTTATGCTTCTTCTCAATCTGTAGCGCATTTTGTAGCACCTGATTCCAAGAATTTACATATTCCACTGGGTCCTCTTTTCCAACGGCATGGAATGCCAAGATTCGTTCAATATCAGCGCCACTAGTCCCACTTGCTCGACCAAGTTCATCAGGGTCATAGGAAGTATTTGTGTTACGATAAATTGTTGCAAAATCCAATCCCAATTTTTCAATTGCAATCTCAGCATCTCGCAGAATAGATTCTTTGTCACCATCTAGGTATGGTAATTTAAATGAAACTTTGTCGCTATCCCAGTTACCGATAGCAAATGCATGACCAATTGCTTGGTAAAATTCAGGCCTACAGTCTGGATATATTTCATGGTCTCCACTATGTACGCCCAAAGCAATCTCCACATCGCACTTATCCTTTAGTGCAATAGACAATGCGTACCCATACAGGATAGAGGCAAAAATAGCGTTTCTATTGGGTACAACAGTTGCTTTCATCGCTTCTTCCTCGTAATGTCCTTGAGGAACTTCTCCTCCTCCAACTATCAGGCTTGAATGAAATAGATTCATCGCACTTGACAAATCAACAATTCTGTGAATAACTTGAAACCCGTTTACTTCAAGATAGGAAATATTTTGTTTTGCTCTATCTAACTCAAGGTTATGCTTCTGGCCATACTCATATGACAAGCAATCCACAGTGTAGCCATCAGCAAGTAATCTCATCAACAAACTAGTTGAGTCCATTCCGCCACTAAATGCCATTACTGCTCTCATAAATCGCCCTCCTTAATCTATGCCCATCCATTTATGAGTTTGAAGACTTAATCTCCACTGAGGGTTATTTTTTACAACAGTTTCTGTGAGTGCGAAATTCTTTCCATTCCATGCGACATCCTCTGAGTGAATATAGCAAGGCTGTAAAAACAGATGCTCAAAACCTTCCTTCAATTCATTGTACATGGATAGTTCCTGGCCAACATATACACATTTTAGTTCATCACCTGTTCGCTGTCTAATCGATACATTCGGGTATTCTTGGTCCTTAGGAGAGATGGTTATCCAGTCAAGTAGTCCTTCGGGAATCTCAATCGTACCATTGCTCTCGCAAGATAATTCATAGCCGCGTGCTTTGAGTAAGCGATGAAGTGGCCATAGATCATTCAACATTGGCTCACCTCCAGTAAATATAATTCGCTTGCAATCAAACTTAAGCACTTCAGCCAAAATATCAATTGCAGTCATTGTAGTAAAGGTTTCAAAGTCGGTATCGCACCATTCACATTGTAGATTACATTTTCCAAAGCGAACAAAAACATGTGGAATTCCACACTTTGCCCCCTCGCCCTGTATTGAATGAAAAATTTCAACAATCTTGTACTCCATGGCTAGGTCTGCAGGATTGTCAACAGTTGCATTCCCTGCAATACCACAATTACCGAATTCGTCACTCAAGAGTTTTCCCTCCCTATTTATTTCACAGTGGCCGGCTGTGAATTAATTGCATTAATTCTGCTCTAGCCTCTGATTTATCAAAGAATACACCCCGCATCGATGATGTTGTCATTATAGCATTCTGCTTTCCAACACCGCGGCATTGCATACATCCATGTGCAGCCTCAATAATCACAGCACAACCAAGAGGAGAAAGGTGAGTTTCTAAATCATCGGCAATTCCTTTGGTAATACGCTCTTGGTTCTGTAACCTTCTTCCATGAAGTTCTACAATTCGCGCTAATTTAGAGATTCCAACAATCCGTTCAGTAGGAATGTAGGCAACATGCGCCCTACCCTTGAATGGCTGCAAATGATGCTCACAAGTAGAATGGAATTCTATATCTCTCAATAACACAATTCCATCATAACCCTCTCCATTGAAAGTAGCCTCGAGAATATCTTCAGCATTTTGAGCATAACCAGCGAACACTTCATCCCACGAATCAATTACTCTTTTTGGAGTCTTTATCAATCCCTCTCTATCAGAAGTATCACCTTCTAGGTAATCCAATAATGTCTGTATAGCAGATTCAGCTTGTTGTTTCGATGTCATACAAATCACTCCTTCTGCGTAATTCTTCCGTGCCTAGAGTCAATTTCATCAAGTTGATCTAACAATTTCCTGCAAGCAGTTCTTACAGCATCTGCGAGACTAACAAATTTTTTGTCATCACCTACGTGTTTGCGTAAGTCTTCGGTTAATTGGCTCGGCATGTCCAAGGATATCTTAGGCATGTTTTGTCCTCTATTCAATAGATTATAAGTATTACTAGAGTAATACTCAGGTAATACTAGAGTATTATTTGCCAGTTCAATTACAATAATATTTTGTAAACGAGCAGGTCATTATCAATAATGAAAGAAGAGTCCTTCTAAAAATGTTCAAAACCCCCCTATGCTTACAACGTTTGATGAGTACTGATATTGCGCCGCTAATGGAATTGCTTTTCGACATCAGAAAAAATTCTGGCATCTGCGAAACATCCGGTTTGAACGATACTGAAATAATCAAATTCATCACCTTAGATAGCAACCTTTCAAGGGCAATAGAAGAGGCCCATGTCTATCATTTAGGGCTAAGAGATGAATTTGATTCGGAGTTGTTGATGTCTCCTGAGATTGACTAAACTGCAGAGTGGCTATGTCAATTTTTACAATCCGGCTACAGTCAATCCCTATGTTGCCATTGCGGCTAGAGGGCCGTGGGTCATTACTTCTCATGGAGCGGTATTACACGATAATGGTGGATACGGAATGCTAGGTGGTGGGCATGGACCAGATGAAATAATTGAGGCTATGTCGCAAAATTGGGTTATGGCCAATGTAATGACTCCTTCATTCTCTCAACAGAGATTGACAGATCGTTTGAAGAAAGAGTTAGGTCATAGCAGAGGGAGTTGCCCATTTGATCGGTTTATTTGCATGAATAGCGGTTCAGAAGCGGTAACTGTTTCATTAAGAATTTCAGATGCTAACGCAAATACAATGACCGGGCCAGGTGGCAGATATGAAGGAAAGACCATCAAACTGGTCGCTATTGAACAAGCATTCCACGGTAGGACTGGACGTCCGGCACAAATCTCACATTCGTGCAAACCAAATTATGACAAAAATCTCGCATCATTTAGAGATAGAGATAATTTGTATCTCGTTCCACCAAATGATATTGAAGCCCTGAGGAAAGTGTTTTCAGATGCCGAGGCAAATGGAGAATTCATTGAATTGATGGCAATAGAGCCAGTACAAGGTGAAGGCAATCCTGGTCAGTGCGTAGAACGTGCGTTCTATGATGAGGCTAGAAGATTAACATTAGAACATGGCTCAATGTTACTCGTCGACTCTATTCAAGCTGGATTGAGGGGGCAGGGCTGTCTGTCAATAGTTGATTATCAAGGATTCCAAGATTGTCTTGCACCGGATTTGGAAACTTGGTCAAAGGCAATGAATGCAGGACAATACCCACTTTCAGTACTTGGTATGAATGAAAGAGCATCATCACTATATGTTTCTGGAATATATGGCAATACCATGACAACTAACCCAAGAGCACTCGAAACTGCAGTTGCAGTTCTTGACCGTATCACTCCTGAATTGCGGAAAAATATCCGAGATAAAGGTGTAGAATTTGTTGACAAATTGAACATACTCGCCGAGGAATTCCCTGAATATATTACTTTGGTTCAGGGCACGGGACTATTGTGTAGTGCAGAATTAAGGCCAGATGTATTGCCAGTAGTTGGATTTGGTGCGGTTGAGCCATGGTGTAGAAAAAGAGGCTTAGGGGTTATCCATGGCGGAAAGAATGCACTGAGATTCACACCTCACTTTGCAATTACTTCACAGGAAATTGATTTGATAATCGGTATTGTCAGAGAATCACTAATTCACTTTACCTCATAATCAACTAAGTGAAGTAACAATATCTTCTCTCTTGAATTGCATAGATGCATATTTTGCAGCCATAATTGCATATAATAATGAAGTGCCAACCCAAATCAAGATATGAGATGGGATGATTCTATTCATTAACAATTCTCTAAGTGCAAGTAGGATATTTACAACAGGAATTGCAAACCAAAATGATTCAATTCCATCCAAATTGATGACCTGTGTGAATAAGGCGGGGAAAATAATTAGCATAATCGCAGGTCCCAATATACTTCCCGCCTCTTTAACACTATGAGATCTCATTGCAAGTGCTAGTTCAATAGCAACAACCATTACTGCAAATAACATAATGGCACCGACTATTAGGGCTATTGTCAAAGTTGACAATTCTGGAACCCCTAGGATACTAGAACTTGCGAGGTATCCAATTGCAAATAACAAGCCAAATATTTGTAGCAATACCCCCACCCCCGTAATAGTAGCCACCGCTAACCACTTACCGAATAATAATTCAAGACGCGTACAAGGCAGGCTCAATAACGCTTCTAGAGTGCCTCTCTCTCGTTCACCTGCTGTCATATCTATTGAAGGCTGAATTGCTGATGAGAATGTCCAAACAGCCAATACCAGTGGAATAAACATAGATAATGCCATTCCGGCTTGCTCTCCATCAGTTGCGACATCTGCTTGAGAAATATCTCCGTCCCATCTCAATGGGTCTAGGGTTGAATTGACATCAAGGCCCCCCGCTTCAATTCGCGCGGCTGTTTCATCATTTTCCCACTCATTTAAGTCATACAACAATCTTGATTTCGCCTCCCTTGATTGTTCAGATGTAGACATATGGAGGATTGAATAATACCAAATATCCTCCTCCATAGTAATCCTTAGTACAGCATCGACTGAACCATCTCTCAGTTTTTCTAAATCATCACCTGGTTGGCTCAAATCATCTAATACTGGTAATTCTTCATATGTGATTTG
>DUCL01000039.1:0-960 GCA_012959845.1 Candidatus Poseidoniales archaeon | reverse complement strand
TCAGTTTGAATTGTCAATTCCAATTCAAGTGATTGTAATTCTGCTGCTTCAGATTGAAGCAGTACCGGAAATAGAATGAATAAAAGCGGGAACATCAATAATGGAATTACAATGATTGCAATAATTGTCCTCCAGTCTCTAGAAAATTCCACAATCTCCTTCTTGGCGATTTGCTTCACCCGCATTGCACTACCATCAGCCATCAATTTCCACCTCCAGTTCAGGGGTTTTAGGAGTGAATAATTTTCTCCACCATGCAGTAAACCGGCCTTCAGAACCATCATCTTCGGTTCTTGACCTCGCTTGGTCTGCAGTCAATATGACATAGGCCTCTTCAAGCGAATCCTGTTCAGTTTGTTGCATCAACTGCTGAGGAGAACCATCCGCCCTAACCTCACCATTATGAATAATCACTATACGGTCACAGACTTGTCTTGCTTCTTCTAATTGATGAGTAGAATATACAACAGTCCCCCCTTCATCTCGTAATTTCTTTACTAGATTTCTAACCGTTCTTGCACTGGTAATATCGAGCCCAGCAGTCGGCTCATCGAGAAGGAGAATACTCGGTCCGTGTGCAAGTGCTCTTAGAAGGGCTGTTTTTTGCCTCATTCCTCTACTGAATCCTTTGGTATGTCGACTAAGACTATCACTCATACCTAATCTACTGGCAAATAATTGTGTCCGCTTCCATGCAACTTCATCATCGATTCCGTATAGTCTAGAATGATAACGTATATTTTCCCATGCAGTCAAACGAGAATACAATCCCGTAGATTCAGGAACGACACCTAATAGATGCCTCATTTTTGTAACGTCAGCACCATCCTTGAGTGTTACACTGCCCTTGGTTGGAGTGTAGATTCCAGCCATCAATCTCAGTAGTGTAGTTTTTCCAGCGCCATTACTACCAACCAAACCAACGACTTCACCGCTATGTATATCTAAATCGATATGGGT
>DUCL01000038.1:1043-6605 GCA_012959845.1 Candidatus Poseidoniales archaeon | reverse complement strand
GAGTACTAGACCAAGATGACCTTTGTCCAAATACAATAGCGGGCGCAACTGTTGATGATGACGGTTGTGAAATTGATAATTCTTCAACCAATAATACCAGCAATAATACTGGAAATCAAACCAATAATACTGGAAATAATGGTACAACAAATCAGGGCAATAATGGAAGTGATGGCGGAAACGAGCCAGCAAATAACGATGGTGAAGATGGTACTTCAAACACAGTTTTGGGATTATCCCCTACAATAATTGGTGGATTAGTCGGCCTAGTTATCATCTTGTTGCTAATTCTTGGATTTGCCATGCGTGGAAATAAAGCCGAAAATAATGAGGAATATGTCAATTCACAATTTGCAACTCAAGACTTAGCATATGCTGGCTATGGACAACAACAACAAGTCATAGCGCAAGCACCTGCGGTTGCAATAGACCCTACTATTACTGCAGAGCAGCTTGCATATGAGCAACAATTGATTACCGCTGGATACCCTGCAGAATACGCTCGTCAATATGCAGATCAGCACTTCCGACCTTGGTTAACGCAGAGATAATTGTCTGGATGAACAAAGCAAATGCTCTTGAGCCGCTGGCCTTTGGATTTATTCATGCAGTGCCTAATGGAAACGAGTGCAGGAAATATTATGATTGAACTATATGCTGAGGAAGCACCAGATACTGTTGCTAATTTCGTTAAATTGGTCAACATGAAATTCTATGATGGACTTCACTTTCACCGTGTTATTGAACAATTTATGATTCAAGGTGGATGCCCTCATTCCAAAGACCCGATGTCCCGCCGCGCTGGAACTGGTGGACCTGGTTGGCAAATACCTTGTGAGGCAAGCGCATTGAAACTAAGGCACAATGTTCCTGGAGTGTTTTCTATGGCAAACTCTGGACCAAACTCAGGTGGCTCTCAATTCTTTTTGACAACAGTTGATACTCCGTGGCTTGATGGAAATCATGCAGTATTCGGAAAGGTTGCAGAAGGAATGGATGTAGTGAAGGCAATCGAAGGATGCCGAAAAATGCCTGGTGACAGACCTTCTCAACCACAACAAATCATCCGCTGCACAATAATTGAGTGAGGCGTTTTCAATGGCCATTCTTGCACTACATGGTGGTGCGGGTGGAGATGGGCCTTGGCGCGGACTTACCGATTTAGACCCAAGGCGATTACAATGTTTGGAGAATGTACTTTCTCTAATTGGCACTAAACTACAAAGTGGTCAATTGAATGCATTAGATGCGGTGACTTTGGCCGTAGAAATGATGGAAGATGAGGAACTGTATAACGCGGGCAGAGGTTCTGTTATCGCTGCTGACGGCAATGTAACTATGGATGCAAGCATAATGCGTGGCTGTGATGGTGCTGCTGGCTCTGTTGTAAATGTCAAAAGAATTAGGCATCCGATTAGGGCTGCTAATTTGTTATTGCATCAGGGCTGGCCAGTGATGCTAAACTCTGATGCTGCAGATATTTTTGCTATAAAAAACGGAGTCGAAGAAGTGGAACAGTCTTGGCTCATTACCGATTTGCGTAAGGCTCAATGGCAAAAATGGCGAGATAGCAAGGGAAGGCCTGGTTCAACTGATGAAGACGATTCTGCCGTATTAGATCACGATATTGATTTAGAAATCCAAGATGGAATGGGAACTGTTGGCGCAGTTGCCCTAGATAGTCAAGGTCGACTTGCAGCAGCAACCTCAACTGGAGGAATGACTGGAAAACCAGATGGTAGAATTGGCGATACTGCAATCATTGGTGCAGGAACTTGGTGCGATAATGATGTCGCGGTTTCTTGCACAGGTGTAGGGGAGGCATTCATTCGCACATGTGCAGCACATGAAGTTTCAAATCAATTACAAAAATTAATAATTTGTGGCCAAGAAAATCCATTACTAAATGCTGCCAATAATGTTTTGGAATTAGTTGCACCTCTCGAGGGCAGGGGTGGCGTTATTGCAATTTCAAAACAAGGCGAAGTAGTACTGCCATTCCAAACCATGTTGATGTATCGCGGATATTTCAATGATGGAGAAATCAAGACTGGAATCGGTGCAGAAGAATATGATTTTCCTCACCCGAATTGATTATTAGAAAATAATATTTTGCAGATAATAGGTTGTATTCTTCTCTCGTAGAGAGAAGCAAGCCCTAATGGATGACCACCGTAACGGATAGACATGGGCGAGATGCGCACCGAAGCCGATACCATGGGCGAGTTAGAAGTTCCTGCAGACCGATACTATGGTTGCCAAACCGCAAGGTCTCTGATTAATTTTGATATTGGTGAAGATACAATGCCGCTGGCAGTAATCCGCGCTTTTGGAATTCTAAAACAGGCTGCTGCTAAGACAAACTTGGCATTGGGCCAACTTGAACCTGAAGTTGCAGACTTGATTATCGCCGCTGCTCAAGAGGTAATTGATGGCAAGTTAAACGACCACTTTCCCCTACGTATCTGGCAGACAGGAAGTGGCACACAATCCAATATGAATGCCAATGAAGTTATCGCAAATAGAGCGATTGAAATGGCGGGGGGAACTCTTGGCTCTAAAACACCAGTCCATCCAAATGACCATGTAAATCGCGCTCAATCTTCAAACGACACATTTCCTACAGCAATGCACATTTCAGCTGCTGAAGCATTCACTCACGACCTATTGCCTAATGTTCGCAAACTTAGGGATGCGTTGGCACAAAAATCACAGCAATGGAAAGATATTGTCAAAATTGGAAGAACTCACTTAATGGATGCGGTACCATTGACACTCGGCCAAGAAGTATCCGGATGGGTAGCACAACTCGATGCCAATTTACGTCGTCTTGACTTCGCAATGGATGACCTGTTTGAACTTGCTCTGGGAGGAACTGCAGTAGGCACTGGGCTAAACACACATCCACTATTCGCACAAATGGTTGCAGATGAAATTGCAAATATTACTGGATTAACTTTCTGTAGTGCAGAAAATAAATTCGCTCAACTTGCAGCACACGATGCAATTGTTGCTGCTTCAGGAGCACTCAATACATTGGCTGTTTCTTTGATGAAGATTGCAAATGATGTACGCTGGCTTGGTTCTGGTCCACGTTGTGGACTTGGAGAATTGGCATTACCGGCAAATGAGCCTGGGTCTTCTATCATGCCTGGAAAGGTTAACCCGACTCAAGCCGAAGCATTGACAATGGTTTGCGCTCAAGTAATGGGTAATCACACCGCTATTACAATCGGTGGAAGCCAAGGTAATTTCGAATTAAATGTTTACAAACCGATGATGATTCATAATTTGTTGCACTCAGTGAGGCTTTTATCCGATTCGTGCCGTTCATTTACAGAAAAGTGTGTAGTTGGAATGGAACCAGTAAGAGAAAACATCGCTGCGCATTTAGAAAACTCATTGATGCTGGTCACTGCTCTAAACAACCATATTGGCTATGATAAGGCATCTAAGATTGCAAAGTTAGCACATGAGAAAGGAACAACGCTAAGATCTGCTGCTCTAGAATTAGGATATCTAACCGATGAAGAGTTTGATGCATGGGTTCGCCCAGAACAGATGACCGGTCCTAAGGCGTGATTCACTTATCTCTAAGCGCTCTAAGTTTTGCCTGTAGTGCGCTTTTGCGCGAATCGGTTGGTGATAGTTGTGATGATTCTTCACTTAGACGTCTGGTAAGCAATTCACTCTGCCAGAGAATTACTTTTCCATCATCGCAACCGATTGCAATCGTTTGCTCATCACCCAGCATAGCCCTAATTTGACAACCTTCCATAGTTGCTAATTGTTCACCAGTTTGAGAATTACGCACCTCAAGATAGCCCTTGAGACCGTCCCATCTTGCTGTCCAATGGCTATTTTCATCACCAATATTGCAACCTTCGGCTTGTTCAACAATTTGGCTGCCTTGATGTGTCCACATTAGTTCACCATCTGCGGTATGTGCTACCAAATCCCCTCCATCCAAAGCGCATATAAATCCATGCGAAGTGCATGATAGGCTCTCAACACCCTTTTCACACTTGGTAATTAATTGGCCTTTACCGTTAGAAATTGTCCCATCAGCATGACCAAACAATTGCTTTTTTTTGCCATTTACTCCACACATCACTGGTGATTCGGTTGCTAATTCCTTGTATTCTATCTCACCATTGTCGCCTACTAATGCAAAACCACATTGTGGCCGGCCCAATCCGATAACAAGTTCATCCGAAGAGGAAAATATAGTCCAAGGGCGTTCGTCCATTCTCGATACCCATTGCAATTCTCCACTCTCGCTATAACACCAAACCGCAGACTCAAGAAAATCATTATGCTCAATATCGTAGACGGATGAAACGGCCATTACTTGGCCCTTATGAGTAGTAAGCGCATCTGCTGAACCTTCAAGCGCATGAGACCATAATTGCTTGCCATCCACATATGAGAATGCAATTATGTGCAAACCACAAGTTGCGAATAAGTAATCTCCTTGCCTTACGAAATCACTAACTCTATCTCCGGATTCTATTGTCCAAACATGCTCTCCTTGTGAATCCCACATTCGTATTCGACCATCCCAGCCACCGGCGATCAAATCACCTTCTTCTGATTGAAATAATGCTGAAACGCATTGGCCTAAAGAGCGCACCATCCATGCTGCTGCCTCAAGGTCCATATTACCTGCAGCGAGCATTAGCGCATAAGTAACTCGCTGTTATTGCATCAATCCAATCAACTTCAATCGGTTAGTGGAATTGTTCTCTTGGGAATTGCGAATGTGAGGCCAAATGCTACCAGTCCGAATAAACAGGCCGAATAATAGTGTCCCATCGTGAAAAATGCCAGTGTTGCAGAAGTCCTTAGAACTGCTACTGAACCGGATTTTAATGACCACAATGCAAATCCTGCTGCTATTAATGAAAGTCCCATAAATGCAAATCCAATCATGATATATGTTCCTGCTGCGCTTGGATCCATAAGCGGATGAGCCATCTGTTGAGGCGTCAAATCAATAGTCCGTATCTCACAATCACTTTGATTATTTGAACAAGGTTGAGCTGCGAATTCACTTTGGCTTGGAACTGTAAAATCAATTTGAGTAAAGCCAATCGGTTCTATCATTGCTGGAGGAGAGAGGATTACTCGGTTTGCCAGAACATCACGATAACCATCTCTCTCAACGATAATATCAACTCTGGTCAATCCTGGGTCCAAATGTTCCATGAAGAAATATCCATCCTCATCACTAAGGGTTTCGTTTGATTTCCAAGTAATTCCATTATCCCATGAAATATGTATTGTTGCATTTGCTAATGGTTCACCCTTGTCATCATAGATTGTCCCTTGGAATACTGCTGACTCTTCTGGTGCACCCATGCTCATTCTGTAAACGAACTCATCTGGGCGAATCAAACCGGATTCGGGTGAAGCATAATCAAGGCCATTTAGAAAACCAAACATACAGATGAATAAAATGAATACTGCAATCGCCCTTCCCATCCCGTGCATTACCGGGTCCTGTATGGTAATAATTGCTGAAGACGATGAGAATGTCAACAACCCTGTTGGCTCTGCTAA
>DUCL01000038.1:0-989 GCA_012959845.1 Candidatus Poseidoniales archaeon | reverse complement strand
GGTTCAAAGGGTGCGTCCTGTTGTTCGCCCTCTGCCATAAATCAACTTATGATGGACTACTTGATAACAATACGCGAACCAGATTTGGCTAATAATTTAGCAATTTCTGCTTGTGAAACCCAAATAGTCATCTCAACGCTACCATCATCCAATAACAAATAATCTGTTACCAAGCCCGCATTATGCAAATCAGAAACATAGCCGGCTACTGCCCTTTCTTTGGCATAATCCTCGGGTGGTAAAATTAGTAACTGAAGTGGTGGACCGAATAAATAGAATAAAATCCGGTCTTTCAAAATCTCCATCCCCTCACCACTATGGCTTGAAATTAGTATCGGTTCAGGTAATGCTAACGCAGCAACCGTTGCTTTTGCCTCCTCAAGTTGTTGCGGATTTGCTTTGTCTATTTTTGTCAGTACAACCATTATCTGTTGTTTTACAGACATCTCATCATTGCGCCAAGGGAAATCATCATCGAGTTCTTCACCAAATAATCTCTCGAATACTTCACGACGGCTGGTGAATAATTTCCTCTCTAATTCAAGCGGAGAATCACTTGCATCTGCTAAAATTAACAATAAATCACATTCTAATGCCTCTGAAAGAGTTGCTCGGAATGCTTCCAGTGTTGCATTTGGTAATTCATCAATAAATCCAATCGTATCTGCTAACAAGACCCTGGGACTTGCTTCAAGTCTGCCTATAGTAGTTTCAAGAGTCGAAAATAATTTGTCCTCAACCAATACTTCCTTTCCAGATAATGCAAGGAATAATGATGACTTTCCAGCATTGGTATATCCTGCCAAGCCAACTGTTTGAGCGCCACTCCGGCTTCGCTGCCTTCTGCGTTCAGACTGAGCATTTGCATGGCGACGTTGTCGCTTTGCCAAAGTTGCTAATTCCCCGTTAAGGTTGTCCATTACCGCTTGTAGTGCAGTTGCACCACCAGCACCGTATCCTGCTCTTTCACCAGTAGTTTGCATATTCGC
>DUCL01000037.1:1232-6650 GCA_012959845.1 Candidatus Poseidoniales archaeon | reverse complement strand
GTGATAGAAACATCTTTCTTGAATAGATGCACTCATTTCAGCACCGAACCCCGAGGTCTTTGGTGCTTCGTGGACGATTACGCATCGTCCCGTTTTCTTTATTGAATTAACAACTGTATCTCTGTCCCAAGGCACTAATGTTTGTAAGTCTATTAGTTCACAATCTATGCCTGAGTTTTTGATTGCCTGTTCGCTAACATGAACCATAGTTCCCCAAGCGATGACTGTACAAGCCTCTCCTTCTCTAACGATTCTTGCTTGTTCGAGTGGAATTGAATAATAATCATCTGGTACTTCTGCATCTGGATGGTCATTCCATGTAGGTACATTGTGCGGGTCTCCATAGAATGGACCTCTGTAGCAGCGTTTTGGCTCAAAGAATATCACTGGGTCATTTGATTCGATAGCACTGGTCAACAATCCCTTGGCATTGTAAGGATTTGAACAATAAACGACTTTCAGTCCAGGAGTATGAGTGAATTGGGCTTCTGGAGATTGTGAGTGATGGTGGCCACCCTTGATTCCTCCACCCGCTGGAGTGCGGATAGTCAATGGTGCTGAGAATTCTCCACCAGAACGATGTCTAATCTTTGCGATTTCATTGACGATTTGGTCGTAGGCAGGGAATATGTAATCTGCGAATTGTATTTCAGCAACTGGGCGTAGTCCATTCAAACTCATTCCCATTGCAATTGCAGCAATACCGCCTTCAGCGAGAGGTGCATCAAATACTCGGTGAGCTCCGAAGTCCTTCTGCAATCCATCGGTTACTCTGAAAACGCCACCGAAATACCCAACGTCTTCACCAAAGATGACGATATTAGGGTCTTTTTCCAATTGGCAGCGTAGTGCTGAGTTTAGAGATGCAATCATATTCATTTTTGTCATGATATCACTTCCCTAACTCCTCGCGTTGTTCTTGGATATGCCAAGGTACAGTTTCGTATACTTCGGTAAAGATTGTACTCGCTGGAGGATAAGGCCCACTTGCCAAGTCGCCAAATGTGCAGGCTTCCTTGTACGCGGCCATTACCTCGGCATCAATTTTCTTTTCCAAGGCGGCATTTTTCTTATCATTCCAATCTCCATTATTGATGAGGTGTTGCCTTAATCTATCAATCGGGTCGCCACCAGGCCACGATTCAAACTCATCGGCTGGGCGATAGACGCTTGGGTCATCCGATGAGGAGTGCGGTCCAGCGCGATATGTGTAAACTTCAATGTGAGTTGGACCCAATCCAGCGCCAGCGCGTTCTCTTGCCCACTTCGTAACACTGTATAGTGCGAGGAAATCATTTCCGTCAACTCTGAAACTAGGAATATCGTAGGCTAAGCCACGTTCAGCGAAAGTTCTTCCACCAGTTGCTAAATTTCGATGTGTAGAAATCGCCCATTGGTTGTTGACCACATTAAGAATTACTGGTGGCTTGAAAGTTGAAGCGAAATTGAGTGCATAATGATAGTCGCCTTGCGCCGAAGTACCATCGCCAACCCAAGTGATACAAACTTCATCATCGCCTTTGTAGGCACTGGCCATAGCGACTCCAACCGCTTGAGAAAATTGAGTTCCGACAGGACTTGAAATCGAGATAAATCTTCCTTCTTTCCAAGTGTAATGGACGGGCATTTGTCTTCCCTTGACATTATCTTCAGTATTACCTATACAATGGCAAATCATACTGACCATACTTCTACCTCTAACGAATTGAGCCCCTGGTTGTCTATACGATGGAAAAATCCAATCTTGATTCTGCAATGCCATGGTCTGTGCGATTGCAACCGCTTCCTCACCCAATGAGCGCATGTAAAACGAAAGTTTTCCGGTGCGCTGCATTTTGATCATTCTGTCATCAAATATTCTCAAACGCATCATGTATTCCAAACCCTCGATTAAAGTTTCTTTTTTCAACTTAGGATTCCATTGACCCTTTGCTTCACCTTTGTCATTCAGCACCCTTACCAATCCAGAGGCATGAGAAATAGTGTCTTGTGAACTACATTTTGTAGGGTCTGGCCTTGGCAAATCTTGTGGTTGCTCTTTCCATTTACCACCAAAATCAGTAGTTTCGCCGGGCCGTGATGGCGGAGCGCCGAGAGTATACGGACTTGTTATCAGGGTCTTTCTGTCCGTCATCGTTTCACCTCAATCAATATCGGCCTTAAGTGATGTTGTATGAATGTCTTGTAGGCCATTGACATAAACATAGGCACCTGGCATGGATTCAGAGTTTTTCAGGTCTTGTGATTTCCTCAATAGTAGCCCTGCTTTAAATGATGAACGAACCAATGGCCCACTGGCAATTCCGCTAATTCCCATTGCGAGTGCTTGCTTTGCCCAAATATCATATTGTTCCGGTTGAGGGAAACGGTCCACGACGAGGTGCTTTGATGAAGGTGCAAGATATTGTCCAATCGTAATCAAATCCACATTTGCATCCTTCAGCAGTTGTAGAGTTTGGGTGACTTCTTCATCGCTTTCACCCAAACCGACCATGATGGATGATTTTGTCAAAATATCAGGTCTCAATTTCTTGGCTTCAGCCAATATAGCAATCGATTGCGAGAAACTTGCTCGGTGGTCTCTAACTATATTGTCAAGACGCGGCACACACTCTACATTGTGAGCGAATACTGAAAGCGGTGACTTATCGAGCAAATATGCTAACGCCTCCATATCTCCTGCAAGGTCTGAACAAAGTAATTCAAGTGTAATCTCAGGTTGTGCAAGATGAACTGCATCTATGCATTTTTTGTAATGCTCAGCACCTGAGTCCGGTAAATCATCTCTATTGACAACAGTGATGACGACATGCCTTAGGTCCATTGAAGTAACTGCCTCAGCAAGATTTGTTGGTTCATCCAAATCAAGAGGCGGTGGTGTTTTGATGGTTCCCACAGCACAGAATCGGCAACCGCGAGTACATTCTTGACCTGCTATCATGAATGTTGCATCACCACTAGCCCAGCAATCGTGTATGTTGGGGCACCTAGCTTCTTGGCAAACAGTATGCAATTTATTATCTGCAACAGCGGCTTTGGTTTCATTAAATATGGCTTGTTGCTTTCCATTTGGTAAAGAAGTTCTAAACCATTCAGGCAATCTTTCACGCTTTGGTTTTTCGCGCAAAGCAGGAGGAATTGGTCGCGCCATCGGAAGTGGTTTGCCTGTCATTTCCCTTCCCCCTTGCCCAATGCCACTATTCGCCCATCAAAAAGGTGTGTGGGAATGAATTAACCAAAATACTTCCCCCATAGGGGGAATAATATCAAACAAGAGTTGAAAAGTAAACAATTGCTCAGACTTGATATGGCCCGCCCAGTCGCAATCATTACCGGTGGTGGAAAGAGGATTGGAGCGGCGATTTCCCTTGCGTTTTTAGAACTGGATTGGCACGTAATTATTCATGTCAATAATAGTCATCAAGAAGCACAACAACTGCTGGATAATTTTGAACAAAAAAGCGGTAAAAAACCGAGTGCAGAAATCATCAAAGCCGACTTCCAAGACGATGAGCAATTACAACGATTTATTGCAGAGGTAAAATCCTCTAAACAGGTGATTGAAGCAGGTGGGATTTCAGCAATAATTCACAATGCCTCATTCTATAAACCAAAGGACTTAGAGAACATTTCTCTACAAGACATTAGGATAATGAATAGAATTCACATTGAAGTTCCCTTCTTGATTACACAGGCATTTATTCCAAACTTGAGGGCTGTTAATGGTAGCGTTATTGGCATTGTTGATACATCTCTTGGGCGTTCTTGGAAAGACCTATCTCACTATACCTCAAGCAAGGCCGGTTTGCGACAATTAATGCTGAATTTTGCTGGTGAGTTAGCACCAGAAATAAGGGTTAATTGTGTAGCACCAGGTGCAGTATTGGCCGCGGATTGGGAAGCACCTCATTACGCTTCAATAATCGAAAAAGTTCCACTTGGTCGAGAAGGTGAACCAGATGATGTTGCAAAGGCGATAATATTCCTCGTCAACAGTCCTCATCTTTCTGGCCAAGTCATCACGGTAGATGGCGGTTGGTCGCTAAATCCGTAAATCAAACATTCTGAAAAGTGATGAATAAAGATGCAGGGGGTGGGATTCGAACCCACGAACCCATAAGGACCGGATCTTAAGCCCGGCGCCTTTGACCGCCTCAGCCACCCCTGCGTAAACCGGTCGGGTCGCCTAGAGTCTTTCAATGATGCTCTTTTTTATGTAGCAATATTTGACAATATTTTGATTCATTTTACGCTAGGACTATGGATTATGGAGTGAGAATATTTTGATAGTTGGAAAAATCAATCCCCCTCGTAGAGGGGGCATTTAGAGAGCAATTGATGCAAAACCGTTTAACAGTCGGTTGGGCAGGCCGAGATGGTGAACAAGATGCTGACAGGCAAGAGAAGCGTAAATAGCATCCTCATTCCAATGATTCTTATTGGAATTTTATTGGTGGCTCTAGCGCCTCTTGCATTGGTTTCAAATGTTGATACTATTGGTGACAATATGTCATTGGAGCCCAAGTCTGAAGTTTCTAATGTAGTTGGTTCAGTGGAATCATACGACCTCTACTTGGATGAACCGGTTGCAGAAAATGGCGGAGATGGTTCAATCTCCACAGCCGAGCCCGATGGTTCGCATCAAGAAGAAAGTGCATTAGGCGGAATAGAATTCCGTAGTAGTGAAATGATTAGTGATTTGCAAATCCATGGGACTGGAACTCAAGAAACTATTCGATTGTCCATATATCTACAATTCAAAGGTAGTGAAGGTTCAACAGCCGATATAACATTTGCATTAGCAGCAGGTGATTCTGATGTTGATTCTCAAACAGTTAGTCTATCAGACCCATGTACTGGAGGATTCCTTGGTTCATCTTGTTCTTGGACGGTCAATGAAGTGTTCTTTGACCTTCCATCAGAAGGATTTTTTACAGTACCTAATGGTAAGCAATTGAAACTGCGCGTTGATGCACAAGCGACCTGTGAAGGTGGCGGTGGAATCGGACAAGGTGGAGATTGTGATGTATTGATTGCCTTTGGTGATGTTGAGCAAACCGAAGGATTTTCAAGACTTGAAATAAAGGCAAACGCTCTTTCTGGTTCTGCTGTAAAAGTTCACAGTTGCCATGTAGATTATGGATGCGGTTGGAATGATGCAGAGAAGACAGAGTGGTCGCCAAATCACCGCCCAGAATACAGAGGAATGCATTTCTCAGTTGATGTAAGGGATGCATTTGGTAGAGCAGATATTCAAGATGTGAAGTTGATAATGACTACTCCAAATGGGGCATCTTCTGAATTCGACAAGACTTTTTCTGAAGACGATTTGAGATTGGATAACAATGGTTTAGTTGGCAATTTCTCGTGGACCTATGATGCGGGAATGGCCGCTGGAGAATACCCGTTATATCTTGA
>DUCL01000037.1:0-1056 GCA_012959845.1 Candidatus Poseidoniales archaeon | reverse complement strand
CCATTATTGAAGTAACAATGGATTTGGCATATCCAGGATTACCTTCAACTTGGTCAGACCCAATATGGGATCAACCAGAAAAATATACTTTGAGTAACGGTGGCGCATCTATTAGGCCAATATTATCAATAGATGTGCCAGAAGGTGACTTATCAAGTGCACCTGATAGATTGGAAATTGAGGCAAGAGCATACGCAGATGACAGCAACGGGGTGAGAACTGAGGTTGCAATTAAAACGCTTTACTTAGAAGTAGAAGAGGTAGGCGTGTTCTCTGCCCCTCGCATATCAATCTTTGAAGATGTGGAGCATCAAAGGCAAATTGCTGATTCAACGAGACCAGAAGCATATGATGAATCACTATCACATTATGTCGATGAGAGTGAAACTGGAATGTTCTATATGGATGTTTTTAATTCTGGATTTGTTAATGATGACTTCCGTATTAGAGTAGTTGATTTACCAGACGCTTGGCAATATAGATTGTATGATAATGAAACCGGTTTGGAACTGACTGAGGAAGGAATTCATGCACTGACACCCGAGATTGGTTCACATCAAATAATGATTGTGAGAATGGAGGTATATCCTCCAAGTGATAGAGATTCGCAAGACATTGGTATGATTACAATGACGATAAGTAGTTCAGGCGAGACTGAATTGGAAACTGAAATCGGATTCACAGTTCATCGCACATTTGGAGTTCTCGTTGAGGTTATTGCCGATAGCGATAGTGGGACACTAGCACATGTAGGTCCGGTAGCACCTGATGCGAGTATGTGGTTTAGCCTACGCATTACAGACTCAAGCAACAACGGAGGCTCTCAAACAACTTGGAGAATTATTCAACCGGATGCATTGTCAAGAAATATCGATAATAATCCAAAATATGCCAATTGGGATTATTCGGTTTCTAATGGTTCAAATAGTGATATTGTAATAGTAACTCTTGCACAAGATGAATATGTAGATTTGAAATTGGATATTGGCTTATTGTCTGAAGTAGAAGCTGGAAACCATACGATTTACACGCGTGTAATAGAAGAAGGAGTTGATT
>DUCL01000036.1:2677-6660 GCA_012959845.1 Candidatus Poseidoniales archaeon | reverse complement strand
TATGGTATACCATCGCATGAAAGAGGCGACTGGGCTGAAGGTTTGGATGTTAAAGTCGCAGAACCGGCCGAATATATTTACTTCGCAGGTTGTGCAGCATCATTTGATGACCGCAATAAGAAAGTTGCTCGTGATACCATCAGCATCATGAAAGAGGCTGGACTTGATGTTGGAATATTGGGAATGCAAGAAGGATGCAGTGGAGATGCTGCTCGCCGTGCAGGAAATGAGTATTTATTCCAAATGTTAGCAGAAACTAATCTCGCCACCTTTGAAGAAATTGGCGTTAAGAAAATCGTCGCTTCATGTCCGCACTGTTTCCATACACTTGGCAAGGAATACAAGGATTATGGTGGGCAGGATATTGAGGTCATGCACCATTCTCAACTTATCGCTCACCTACAGAGTGAAGGAAAATTACCTGAGCCTAAGCACGATGGTACAGTAACCTATCACGACCCATGCTATCTTGGAAGAATTGGTGGAGAGACCGAAGCACCGCGCTCTGCTATCGGTGGAGTGGATATTGAAACTGAACGCAATGGCAAGGATTCTTTCTGCTGTGGTGCTGGTGGAGCACAAATGTGGATGGAAGAGCATGTTGATGATGGATATGACAAAGTTAACGTAATCCGTTCAAAGGAACTTGCAGCGACTGGAGCAGATACAGTAGCAGTCGGTTGTCCATTCTGTTCAACAATGGTTACTGATGGATTGAATTCGATTGGTTCAAAGATGGAAGTCAAGGATATTGCAGAAATTGTTTGGCAGCAAATCAAGTCAAACGATGAAGCGATTAAGGCTAAGAAAACAATTTCTGAACCTGCAGTAGAAAGCGCTGAGGCATGAAGATGAGAAAACTTCTCGTAGTCGATTTATTGGCTGAAAGAGAAGGTTTTGGTAAGCATGGAACTGCAGAAATAGTTAGTCATTTTCCTAATTACGAGATTTACTTGTGGGCGCCACATACCACTAAAGCGATTGATTACGGCTGGGGCGTGAGAGTTGATTCGCCAATTGATGCTGATGCGATTGTTATTACTGGTTCAAGGCGAAATGTTAGCCAATGGGAAGATTGGATGGATGATGTTGCAGATTTGATTCGTACAGCAGATGTACCAATTTATGGGATTTGTTTTGGCCACCAAATAATCGCCGTCAGTTTGGGTGGAAAAGTAGAGAGGGCAGAAATAAGTAGCAATTTCATTGCAGATGTAACCTATCAAGATGGCAAGGTTGTCAAGCAATTATTTACCCATCAAGATCATGTTGTCAGTGCGGGAGAAATGCAGACCATAGCAAGTGCAGAGCATTGTGGAATAGTTGCCTGTAAGCATCCAACACGCCCAATTACAACAGTACAATTTCATCCTGAAGCAGTTCGATCAGTAATGCAATTTTCACTTCACTGTGGAGACTTGAGTGAAGCTGAAGCAAGTGCATTTGGAGATGCAATCCAAGATATGGATGTCAGTGAATCACTGTTCTGAATCTTGGCCGATTATTTCCTTTACTTGTAAATCAGATTCAAATGATGCAATGGCAAGAAATAAACCGATGACCAAGAAATATTCCGCAGGTGCTGCAATATCTATCGCACTTTGAAGCGGAGTTAGTTGAATTAAGGCATCTTGTCTTTCAGCACTTGTCATTCCCTTTACAGCATTGGCCAATGTCGAACTCATTACATTGAATGAGATGAATGAAACAATCATAGCAATCCATCGCATCATTTTGCCTTTTTTCTGTGCGTTAGGTAAAGCAAAATGAGTCACTATAGCCCAGACCATTCCAACTTGGAATACGCCCAAAGCAGCAAATATATGAAATTCCAAGAAGTCATACATATTTGCAAAAGCCATCACTGATATATTTACACCAGTATAAAATCCACATAACATGCTGATAAACAATAATTTTGGACGGGAATCTTGACGTTGAGTCCACCACATTCTAAACGAAACAGTACAGATAATGAATCCAGAAATGAATAATCCCGATGTAAAAATTATTCTTTGTGGACCTGGGTAATCCGATTCAGAGATGAAGAAAGGAACTGCACGAGCATCACCACTAAGCCAATGAATAAGCATTGCAAGGCTCAAAGTAACTGCAGGAACAGCCCAACCTAATCTCGCTAATGTTGCATCATTAACGAATTTTTGACCAAGACTGATACCGCCTTTACCCTTGAAATCAATCACTGATATGCCTCCACAGTATCTCTAATTGTGGTGTCAACATCAATCCAATCAATTCCTAATATTTCCGTAGCAGGAGTAGAGTCATAATTTGAATCACCCCGCATTACTCCCTTTGCAATTTGTCGGGTAAGAACTCGTTTTTTGGTGAAAATACCACTCACCCAATCTTGGAATACTGCCAAAGGTAACATCCAATTTTGTAGGGCAATTTTAGGTGATTTTGATTTGGGATACAATTCTCTTGTTCTACGATGTAGGGCAGCTACAGTTGTATTGTTGTGCGGAGCAAGAATATATCTTCCACTTGCTTCTTCAACTTCAAAGGCTCTGCGGTGAGCCTTTGCAACATCTTTGACATGGACGAAGGCCATAGGAATCTTCATCGACATCGGGAACTTTCCAGATAATGCATCACCAATGATCTCAGTTGAAGGAGTAGGTCGAACGAATCCTCCACCGAGTACTCCGCTCGGGTTGATTACGCGTAGGTCTAATTGCAATTGTTCAGCCAATTGCCAAGCGTGCTTTTCCGATTCGGTTTTTGCTACAACATAAGGAAGTGAAGTGTTGCTTTGCCAGAATGTATGGTCTTTAACCACACCTTTCGGTTCAGAGCCAACAGCAGCAACGCTTGAAGTGTAAACGACTCTTTTTATTCCCGCTTCACTAGCAGCCTTGAGCAAGTTATCAGTTCCTTTATTGGCGGTATCAATAATCAGTTGACCGTCACCACTGGTCGCATAAATTGTAGCGGTATGAAATAGACTATCGCAACCTGTAAGGTGTTGAGACCAACCTTCACAATCCAGTACGTCACCTTGTACCAGTTCTAATCGTTGTTCACAGCCCAGTTTTTTAGCGTGGCCAATAACATGATCTACTTTTTTGGGATCTGTTAAATCACGAACAGAACCTTTGACATTATAGCCATTTGATAATAGGTCTTCAACGATATGATTTCCGATATGACCGTTGACTCCGGTAACGAAAATTGTCTTGCCATTACCCTGTCCCATGACCATTGCAAAGAGCGCTACTGTATCAACCTTCAAGTGAGAGTGGCAACACCCCCATGTTGAGTCAGATGCCAATACGCATGCACGATACCCTTCGTAGGCAAAAGGTGGATTTCTCCACCATCGAGCCAGGTAAAGTTTCGATGTATGTCTGTGGTGTTACAGTTTACGACCGTTGTCACTTAGGGCATGCAAGGTGTTATCTTTCGTTTGATTTGATTCATCGTTGGTTAGAAAAGAGTGGATTTGATGTTCATTATGTGCAAAATTTCACCGATATTGATGACAAAATTATCAACCGTGCCAATGAGTTGGGTGGGGATTGGAAAACTCTTGTTGATGATAATATTGCTACCTATTACGAAGATATGGATGCTTTGAATATTCTGCGTGCTGATGATTATCCGCGTTGTACTGATTATGTTGATGACATGATTAGAATCACTGAAGATTTGATTGAAAAAGGTCATGCTTATATTGCTGATGATGGAGTTTATTTCTCAATTGAATCAGCACCAGAAAAGTACGGAATGCTAACCGGTCAAATTCTTGAAAATGTCCGCAGTGGTGCTGGTGGAAGAGTTGATGATACTGGTAAGAGCAAGAGAGACCACAAGGATTTCGCACTTTGGAAATCAGCAAAACCAGGTGAGCCAACTTGGGATTCTCCTTGGGGTGCTGGCCGACCGGGTTGGCACATAGAATGTACAGCGATGTCAATGGATTATTTTGGAGCGCAATTTGATATTCATGGAGGCGGTCA
>DUCL01000036.1:0-2549 GCA_012959845.1 Candidatus Poseidoniales archaeon | reverse complement strand
CGAGTATTAATGAGATATTGGAAAAAGTTGACGCAATGGTTCTTCGTTTCGCATTAATCAATGCCCATTATCGTTCACCTATCGACATGAATGAGGCTTTGTTAAATGATGCTGAACGCAATTATAACCGAGTGTTGGAATGTTATGTTGTATCATTAAAGAATTGCAAATCAGAAAACAATGTTCCTTTGCCGGTAGCAGACTTTGCCAGCAGTAATCCACTTTCAAAATCATTAGCATTATTGGAGAAGATGGCTCAAGGATTTGCTAAAGCAATGGATGATGATTTCAATTCACGTGAAGCGGTTGCAAAGGTATTGGGTGCTGTAAGAGAGATGATGAAGATGCATAATAGTGGAATGGATGAGGCAGATTCAAACGCCTTTGCCCACTATGCAGTAGATTGGTTAGAAGAAACCGCTGGAGCAGTACTTGGAGTCCTACCTACAAGGGAGATGGCATTGGCAGAGCCAGAAGATGACCCGCGTAAATTGGAGATTGCAGATGAAGTGGATGCATTATTGCTGGCAAGAACCAAAGCACGGGCAGACAAAGATTGGGCAAAGGCTGATGAGATTCGAGATACACTACAACAGATGGGTGTGGTAGTAACCGATACTGCTGAAGGACCCACTTGGGACTTAGCTTGACGCTTATTCCTCTTCAGTCTTTGATTCAGTTTTGTCCATCGGGGGTGGTGCAGGTATGAAAGGGGTCTTTTCTAACTCCTCAAGTTCAGTCTCATCCCACATTTTCTCAATACGGGCCTCTCCAGCGAGATCCAACTCATCGCTACCACCCTTGCCAATTACATACAACCCTATAACGAGAACTGCAATAATTGCAAATAACACCATTTTGGCATTTTGTTGCATATTTCCGCTTGAAACAGATTCGGAATCGCTTGATGTATCGCTTCCATCGTCAACTGGTGGAGTTACGTTACAAGGGGAGGCAATTCCGTCTTCGCAAACTGTACCATTTGAATTGTTATTTTCACCATCGCCATTTCCGCTTGTATTGTCAGTTCCATCCGAGTTTCCTCCAGTATTTCCGCCAGTATTGGTATTGTCATCTGGAAGAACAACATTGACGCCAGTGCGGTCTCCATCAGCATCCATTGGTATATCGTAAAATGAGTAGAGTAATGACAAATCTATGTGGGTATTAGCCCAAGAAGAACGATTGATGACATCGAAGTATCGCTCATCACCAGTTGTGAAGATTGGGTCGACCGTTATGTTTCTGAGTTGTGAGACTCCCGTGTTTGCTGAATTCTTGCCGTCGAATGCCGTGTTGAGGTACGATTGAACTTCTGCATCAGTACTCCATGCTACACCGTCTGGTGCGGTCCAGTGTTCACGGATATCGGAGACATCGTTTCGCATAGCCATTGCAAGCCCACTTTCTATTTGTTCCCAAGTCTGAGAACCATCGACGACTGAGGTAGATGTGATGTCAATGACTTTGGATACGCCACCACCGGTAATCGGCTCCCAGTCATCACCCTTCAGTGAAGTCATGATATCTTGGTCACCAAACAGTGCCCTTCCGTTCACGACCGTGAGACGAACATCAGCATCAATAGCCTCAATGAGGTTTCGATATGGGTCGTCATGGAAGGTATCAATGACCACGAGGTCTGCTACCATTCCAACTTTAATTTTTCCAACATAATCTTGCCATTCTGCAGCGGCGGCAGGGTTTGATGTTACCATTTCCACCATTTGGTAATTGGTGAAATACGATTCCATGATCTCGCTGTTCCAGAGGTCTGCAACCTTGAGTTCATGCAAATTGTTCTTGGAACCACTTGGACCCCAATCAGGTGCTAAAGAGATTTTGACGCCTGCTTTGTCAGCCGCACGGACATCGGTTGTGTTCCCATAAAGCAGGAGATTGGAGAGTGGTGACCACACTAACTTTGAGCCAACAGCACCCATTGAATCAAATTGTGATGGCGTAAGTGCTGTACCATGAATGACAACAGTAGGTTCAGCGAGAAGACCCTTGGTTTTGAGTAAATCGAATTCATCCCTGCTTGTTTGGTCGACACCTTCTGACATGTGAATAAACCATGCTTCAATATCACCATCATTGAAATCAGCAATCTTGCCATCGACGTTGTAGTCTGAATCATACCAACTGCATACTGCGCATGTGACGGCGTTGTCTTTTCCAAAGTTCCATAATTCAACGTTTCGTGAAAGAGTGCTATCCCATGCATCATTGCCGGAAGGTGAACCTTGAACTGCAGTAACGCCACCAGCTATTGCTTGGACTTCGGCATACTTCATTTGTTCAGTAGCCATACCCCATTGACTGTTCGATTGAACATTGTTTTTCATCCAAGTGATGCTCGGTTGGTAGTCATAGTTATCGCCCCATTGTCCGCGGTTAGCATATCCACCTTCAGCCGATTTTTGATTATCATTGAGATGGACTTCAAAATCCCAAAGAGGAATGTGGTTGTAATGCATGTGATTGTGCAAATCAATAAGACCTGGGTAGATGGTTCCATCGGTTTCAACAATAGGTACATCCGTTAG
>DUCL01000035.1:5905-6688 GCA_012959845.1 Candidatus Poseidoniales archaeon | reverse complement strand
ACTAAATTGGCTCAGTCAAGCCTTTGACCCCGCAGCACCCAATGTTGACCGTTGGTGGCTCGCCATCGCTTTGATAGATGGGCTTTCCACAGTACCAAGGGGCCAATCAGTTCATCAAGGGTATCATCTCATTGAATCGATTGCCTTGGCAGAACGACCAGGAACTTGGCATACACAACCAGAAGCAGGCCCGCATAATTTAGACTGGAACCCTAATGCAATTATTCCGCGTTCATCTACAGTAGTTGCTCACCAACAAGGCGTTGAAGCGGCCAAATGGTTACTAGCGAGGTTGGAGGGTGGAAATGACGACCGACGATTATTGGTAATTGAGTGGACGCGCCTCCTACTACAGCGGGCTGAATTGGTTGAACCATTGGGGCTACCAAGCATTTTGCTGCGCAGAGCCAGTGATTCAAACGAAGAGGTGGCAGTCAAAACTTCACTATGTCTTGCCCGATTGTTAGAAGTGGACAAGGAAGCAGGAATTGCATTGGCCCAAAGATTGCACAAAAGAGATGAAGTATTGGTCAAAAGGGCAATGGCTGATGTTTTGACAAGATTGTTTCGAAGAATTGGCTCTGATGCGATTCCATTTTTGGAAGACATGCTACAGGATGAAGATGAAATCGTTTTAGCAATTGCAGCCACAACAGTTTCAGATTTAAGATTCATAGATACCGCGTTATGGGCGGATAAGGTGGCGATTTTAAGCAAGCACAAATTGCCGATTGTACGCCGTAATCTAGTTGTTAATTTACGAGATTATATTAGCGAATTCCC
>DUCL01000035.1:0-5883 GCA_012959845.1 Candidatus Poseidoniales archaeon | reverse complement strand
GCTTTGGCACGATGGTGACGAGGTGGTTAGAACTAGATTGCGCGAGTTATTATTGCGAATGGAAGAAGTAGACCCGCAAAATTTCGCAGCCAGAATCACCCACTTTAGAGCCAATAATGTTGATTTACAAGAATTGTGGGCACCATTGAAACATAGAAGAGAAAATCGCTACATACAATGGATTGCTTGGCTAGAAGGAAATGGCGAAATGCCTAGCAGTCCTCTTGCACCAAGCCCCCCTCAAGGCACACTTCAAGAATCTGGCGAGTTGATAGAATTAGGTGATGCGTTGGATGTTCTTGACCAAGAACTTGGTTTTATTGACTGATTATTCTTCCTCATCAGTAGACAATGGACCCGCACTAATCAGCCAAACATAGGTTCCATTACTGATAGCCAGTAATCCGATTAGAGTAATAATCAATCCCGCTGGCTGTGGAAAAGAATCTCCAATATTTGCATTGATGATAAACTTGGTAAAGACCAAACAAATCAATCCAAACACAACTACGTTTATTGAGGTAGATTTTGGATTTTCCCAAAGGGTTACGACCGGAGCAATACCTTTTCTTTCGAAGGTGAATCTAAACCAAGAAATGTATAACAGGGACAAACCAAATAATCCAATGACACCTCTACTAAATGAACGTGAATCCCATGGCCCTGCAGGTGCAAAATCAAGGAATGTTTGTGCAACTAATACCAATCCAACAATGCCGAATATCCTCGCCTCTTGTTTTGGCTGCATAACCCTGCTGAAGGGCTTAGGCTTGAAAGCCTGTGGCATCATAGTGGTGCTATGGCGGAGGTTTTGGATGCAGTATTGGTTGCCGGTGGTCTCGGCACTCGGATGTTGCCTGCAAGTGCAAGCATTGCCAAGGAAGCCTTACCCCTAGTCGATATCCCAGTTCTGACCCATCTTGCTAGAGAAGCGGTCGCAGCAGGTGCAAAGAGATTGCACATCATCACTTCACCGCGTAAGGATTTATCACCACTTCTTGCTGATAATTCGTGGCTACTGGAAAAAAGAAATGACTTAGATCCAACAATTCTCTCCCCGTTCGCCGATGTTGAAGTTTTAGTTCACACCCAGCAACAAGCACTTGGATTAGCCAATGCGATTTCAACAGCATCATCATCAATAAACGGCCCATTTTTAGTTCTTTTAGGTGATAATCTATTGATGAATAATCACACTACTGCCAGCGATTATATCGCATCAAATGCCAGTGCAGAATTGGTTCGTTGCTATACTGAGAATAATTTACCATGTGTAGGCCTAGTTAGTGTTGAAGATGATGAAGTGTGCAATTATGGAGTTGTTGAAATGGAAGGCCAACGAATCACATCAATCGTTGAAAAGCCAGATAAAGCCGATGCACCCTCAAATCTAGTGTTATGTGGCAGATATATTTTTACAGAAGATTTTTCAGATTTACTTAATCAATATGAATTAGCAACATATGGTGAATTGCAATCTATAGTAATTCAGCAACACTGGATGGATAATGAGGGGTTGGTTGGAGTGAAACTCGATGGCTATCAATGGTATGATTCTGGCGCGCCATTGCCTTGGTTGAAATCACAAATTGACCACGCGTTACGCCGCCCAGACATGAATCAAGAATTGAAAGATTGGTTGATTCAAAGATTGGATTAAGTCATCTTTGACCCGGCTTCCAAAAACTAAGAGGGGTAGGAGTTTCTTGACTTGCACAGCGTAATGCTAAGTGGTCTGCTCTCTCATTCCAACGATGGCCTCGATGCGCTTTAACATGACTCCACGTCAATTTACGTAGTTCAGAAACCTCTTTCCAAAGCATCTGGACATTTGCCACAAGTTCGCGATTCGCTTTTGCTTTCCAAACACCAGCAGCTAAATTTCCAGCATATTGAGAATCAGTTCTAATAACCGCAGGTTGCTTTCCTCCTTCAACTAATAACCACCTCAAGGCAGCAGCAAATCCAGAAAGTTCAGCGGTGTTATTTGAACCAACTTCAGCCCCGATAAAACCTTCAGTATGCTTGTCTGTGATGACCATTGCAGAAGTTTCATCAACAATTTCTCCACTGCCTTTACCTAGGCCAGTATCGCCTTTGACAACAACTAATCCCCAAGCAGCAGGAGTCTTTTCGTCAACATTTTGGTTACCCAAACAGGACCCATCAACATAGAGGCTCAACAAGTCCTCTTGATTCAAAACTCTCACTCGCCAATCTCTGCTTTGTAAGCAGCAGCATCCATCAATGTGGACACTGCCTCAGGATTGCTTAAGCGCATTCGAATAATCCATCCTGAGCCATACGGGTCTGTGTTCATAAGTTCTGGAGCGTCGTCTAATTCATCGTTAACTGCGGTAACTTGTCCTGCCAATGGTGCGAAAATTGGAGAAGCGGATTTTACAGATTCAACGATAGCGAATTCTTCCATTTCCTCAAGTTCTTCATCATCACCAGGGAGTTCAATATAGACAATATCAGTTAATGCATTTTGAGCATGGTCAGTAATTCCGATGACAATTTCATCACCTTCAACTCTAATCCATTCGTGTTCCTTTGTATAATACATTCCTTCTGGGACTTCACTCATTTCATTCGCCTCTATTGTTGGCGACGAGCAAGCATTTGATGAATGCACCGATTAGTCACTCTTGCTCCGAGATATCCTGTTCAAGTACCGTCGCTTCTAATTTCGCCCAAGCATTACCCATAGACGTATCCTTTTCAATCTCTTCAACATCTTCTTTTACTCTACTTGCCATTTCTATTTCATTTTCAAGAGGGTATGCCTTGGCAAGTGGGCCATCACCCTTCGCTACCAAGGAGGAAAGACCGATTAGAAGTAGGCCGGAGATTCCAATAACCCAACCGATCCCAACTTTATTGATATCAAGCATTTGTTGTTGTAGACCGAATCCTGTAGCCAATAATAGACCCAAGCCAGTAGCCATCAAAAGGCGAGATGCAGCATCAGCCGGTCTTTGCATATTGTAACCCAGTTAGAGTCATGGCATGAACCCAACGGAGAAATCAATAGGTTTCTCGCATTAGTTTGTGAATTTTATATGGTAGAAGGGCACGATTTACGGGAGTGACTTCTAGAATGCGCCCATCATCTCTTCTGCGAATATCTTGCAATAGTGGATGGCGACTTTTCTTGTGGAGAGTTAGCAGGGTTGGCTTGTCAATCTGAAGGGCACTACGAACAACGTTAACAAAATCTTCCGACTCAACAGTAAACTTGCCGATTTCATCAATTACTATCACTTCGCATTCATCTCTTGCATATTCAATTGCAGGGATAGCAACAGCCTCTAAGGCTTCAATATCAATTCCATATCCGAGGACTCTAAGCCTCGAATCAATTGACTTGTGGGCCATCACAGCCTCTGCTCCAGTGACGATATCAATTACCTTGTAGCCGAGACGTTCCCCTCCTTCAACGATTGGTTCAGCCCTCAAACCACCAACGATAACAGTCTCTTGACCACCTCGAAGTGAAATTTCTCGAGTACGTTCATCAACCAACATCGAGAGTACTTTTTCCATCACTGCAGATTTACCACTTCGCGGTAAACCAGTAATTCCTATCTTTGGATGAACTCCCATATCACTCACTCCAAAGTTCTTCGGCGAGCCATACTAAACACCTATCACTAATAAAGGGTGTTGGTGGCCATGTGGGGGCAATTCAAGACGGTATATCGGAAAATCAGCACCGCCAATTTCCACATTACAGGCTCATGGTTCCGATTTCCGGCGTAATTTCAATGGCCAGCGGAAGCATTTCCAACTCATAATTATTGACATTGTTATTGGCACTCCAAGCGCGAGCCCACTCATCCAATGAATTCTCATTCAACAATCCACACAACCAATGTAATGCGGCTTCTAGAGAACCATGCTTTTCAGTTAGGAACTGTTTGATATCTGGATGCAATTCAATATGGTTAACACTGTTGCCAAGAACACAACCATCTGAGATAACGGCCCAACGCAAGCGTCGGTCTTGGTGTGCATTGACAATTGCTTGACATGCGATACGAACACCATAACGCGGGTTTGATTCACCAATCCACATTGCCAATTGGCGTTCGTTTGCCCGTGAAGGGATATCGGTTCTAAACGCAGGATGGCGGATGAAAATTGAACCACTATCATCTTCACTAAAGTGGACACCTCTAATGAATGGGTGGTTTCTTCTTCCCTTTACCCATGTATCTATTTTTTGTGAATGTGAGGTTTGGTCGATTTCCCCCACTCTTACTCTTACACAATGGCCATTGGTTGCAAGATAATGTTCTTCGTCACCGAGCCGTGGTAATTTTGCCAAACGGTCTAGAACTTTTAGAGTGTGTCTTCTCTCTATTCTGTCACGAGGTAATCTTGGAATAGCCCAAGTTCCTCTTGCCCAATTCTTCCATCGTGTTGGCTCCATTTCAAAGGATGGAACACGGTTGGATAATCCTTCACTATCACGTCTTAAGTCGGAACGGCTAATTGGGCCACGAACCACAAGTGATTCTTCATCTTGCTTTGCGGTTATTCCCAACACTACAACTCCTTGAGTCATTCCAGGGAATAAGTGGTTAGCCTCCTCGACAGCCCAAACATCACTCCATCCATGCTTTTCAACCAATAATTGGCGCAATGGATGAGAAGATTGCTCTCGTAACAAACTATCTGGTGCGATTAATCTTAGTCGTCCCCCATCTTCAAGAATCTGTAAACTGCGTTCAATGAATAAGCGGTATAGATTTACATTCCCCCTCATAGTAGAGAATCTCGGACCATTTGCATCACCGATTGAACGAAGTTTTTCACCCAGTTCCTTTCTTAATTGTGAACCATTTTCCATCCCTCTAAATCTGTCTTTTATTCGTAGCCATGGTGGATTGGTAACGACTAATTTAGGCGGAGTTTGCCAAGGCCATTCACCTTGTAGTGTATCGCCTTGTTTTACAGAGGTCTCAAGAATTTGTTCAGCCTCACAACGAGTCAAACAACCTTCACGCTCGCCTTCAAGACACACTAAATTGAATCGGATTGCTTCCAGTAGTAGCCGGCGGCGAGTGGAAACGACCACCAATTCATTGATGTCAATAATTTGGAAAGAGGAAAGTAGTGTTCGCGTATCTTCAACTTTTGTTTGCGGATTTCCATCTTCATGAGCTTCCGCATGTCGCCTAATTACTCGAGCGTGGAATATTCCTCCTCCGCAAGCAGTATCCGCTATTGGAAGCGGCACGCCACTAAGCGTTCTCAATCCATTAGCAACCGCGTCTAATTCGGCTTCATCATCAACTTCATTTTCTTGAGAGTGTTGTGGTAAATTGAGTTTTTCAATATGTTGTCTAAATCCAGGTGGCAAGTTATTGATTTGCATACTTGCAGATTTTACAGGAGCTTTCGGCCGAGTTAGCGTTTCATACAATTCCGAAGCGACTACCGCATCGGCAAGTCGCGGCGGAGTAGGGTGTGCTCCACGAGGAGAACGGCCATCTGATTCAGCATCATGCCTTGCTAAAAGATGGTCCAAAACATGGCCAGGATCGGTTAGTAAATTAGCAGGAAGTGTAGGCCAGTCCTTCGGTAAGATGGCTGCAATCGGTTGATGATTGCGAAGAGAATTCTCCCATGCATTTAACCAAATCTCAACTTGGGCAGGTCTCTCTGACAGACACCTGTCCAATCTCGCGTACCAGCCGCTCACACCGCTCTGCATGACCTCACCGAGCCAGCGGGCTGGCTTTTCCCGTTTCAATGTGACCCATAAAAAAAAGGCCTGTTTCCATTGGAGAATCGGCAATAAACTGCAAAATCATAGCCCAAGGATTGCCATACTTTGATTGTGCCATGCCAACCCAGAGCTTACCCAATCAA
>DUCL01000034.1 GCA_012959845.1 Candidatus Poseidoniales archaeon | reverse complement strand
ATTTAGTGAACACATTACTAAGTGTCATTGTTGAAGAACCAGACGGTGTGCATACAGGTGCAGCACCATCTATCCCGGGACACCCTCACAGCAATTATTGCATGTGAGATTATCCCTTTATTACCGCAATTGGATTTAATCTAACTACAGGTCTTGCCAATCCTGCGGCATTTGTTATCGCAATCACTTCATCGACATCCTTGTAGGCTGATGGAGCCTCTTCGCTCAACACATTTGCAGTAGAAGCATGCACACGTATTCCCGAATTTTCTAGTTCCATTTTCAGTGCTTTGCCATCGATAGTCCTTCTTGCTTGACTACGAGATAGTGCGCGTCCTGCTCCATGGCAGGAAGATGCAAATGCGTGGTTCTGTCCCGATTTTGGCCCAGCCATTATCCACGAACCAGTGCCCATGTCGCCTGGTACTAACACCGGCTGACCAGTTGTTTTGAAAGAGTTGGCAATATCTGGATGGTCTCCTGCAAATGCTCTGGTAGCACCTTTACGGTGAACACAACATTGACACGAACTTCCATTGATGATATGAGTTTCTTTTTTGGCGATATTATGGGCTACATCATACAGTGTTCTAGCCTCACCATTAACTCCTAATTCTAAGTTCAACACTGTTCTTAGGCGTGTAGCAAGCGCTGCCCTATTGGCAAAAGCAAAGTTCGCAGCAGCATTCATAGCATCAAAATAGTCCATTCCCTGTTTTGAATAAAATGGTGCGGCAGCGAGTTGCCTATCAGGCAATTCATAACCCCATTCTTCATCGACCCAAAGGTTGTCTTTTTTCTTATAACGTTGCTCAAGACCTCTAACATGGTCTGTACAAACTTGATGGCCTAAACCTCTGCTGCCAGAATGGATCATCGCCAATAATTGATTTTCGTATAATCCCCATTGTTTAGCAGTTTCTTCATCAACTATGGAGCCTACAGTTTGAATTTCAAGGAAATGATTTCCACTTCCCAATGTACCCAATGCACGTAAACCTCTCTCCTTTGCTCTTTGAGAAATGTTTGCATTTACAGTTTCAAGATATCCCTGCGATTCAATATTGGGGATGTCTTCATCCAATCCGAATCCAAGTTCGGCTGCAACGCTGGCTCCTCCAGAAATGATTTGCTCCAATTGTTGAGGTGTAATGTCAAGACCCCCTTTTCCGCTTGCACCAGCTGGGACTCTTCCTGCTAACCTGCCGGCTAATTTCTTCAAATTAGGAATGTCTTCAATGGTTGCATCAAGAGCCATTACCCTAACTCCACAGTTGATATCAAAACCGACTCCACCAGGTGAAATAGCGCCACCTAATTCTCCCGAATCAATATCGGTTGCGACTACACCGCCAATTGGAAAACCGTATCCATAATGCCAATCAGCCATTGCCCATGCTTCACCGACTATTCCGGGTAAACTAGCACTATTGACCAGTTGTTCAGGTCCTCTGTCATCAGCGTGCTTTGCAAGATGCTCGGGAGTGGTTATCATGCGGGCATCGACTTTCATATTGCCATGAGCTTTGATTCGCATTGTGCCATCGCCTTCATCGATGAGATGGGCACGCCAATCTTCGCTCATTGTGTGGTTGTCAGGCGAGGCACACTTGAGACTTGTCCTTAGCAAAAGTGTGTAGCATTAGTCAATTTTGTATGTACAAGTAACATAGGCTTGAAGGGGTATGGGCGTTTAGGCGATTTGTTCCTAAAGGAACAGGTGTTCATCATGGGTCTTCCTCCTATCGATTTGGCGGTATTTCATGAGCATGGATTCACTCGGAAACAATGTAGTGTTTCAGGTCTGTGGTTTTGGTCCACTGATGCGGATAGAACTACTTGCGGAGATACTACTGAAGATGAATATACATTCATTGGAAAACCGTTAATTGCAGGTTTTCCAATGCGTGGTAAAGAACTGAAAGATGCAATGCGCGAAGCGTTTTTATCATTTTTTGAAAATATTTCCCACACTCGTATTGCACCATACCCAGTACTGGCAAGGTGGAGAGATGATATTCATCTTACAATTGCAAGCATTGCCGATTTCCAACCACATGTCACTTCAGGTGAAGTTGAACCGCCTGCAAATCCATTAACGATTTCTCAACCTTGTATTCGCTTGACAGATGTTGATGCAGTAGGTCGTTCTGGACGACATTTAACCACATTTGAAATGATGGCTCATCATACGTTTAATCGCCCTGATGAGGGAAAGATATTCTATTGGATGGAAGAATGTGTTCAATATTGTCATCAGTTGTTAACCGATACATTTGGTATTGATCCAAATGAAATAACTTATGTTGAAAATCCTTGGTGTGGTGGTGGAAATGCTGGTGCAGCAGTCGAGGTAATCGTCGGAGGATTGGAATTAGCGACTTTGGTTTTCATGAATCTTGAAGAGGATGAAAATGGAGAATTTGAGATTAAGGGCGACAAATATTCTGAAATGCCCCTGCAAATTATTGACACAGGCTATGGTTTGGAAAGATTTTGCTGGGCCGCAGCAGGGACGCCAACAATTTACGAAGCGATATATCCCGAGACGGTGACATGGTTGAAGCAATTATCAGGTTTTGATACAATTGCTTCAAAGTGGCCAAAACTTGATTTAAACAAATTATTAGGTGAAATGAGCAGGCTAAATGGCATAATGAATATTGAGCCTGGAGTAGATGCGGCTGAGTTACAAGCAACTTTTATTCGCCGCTTGGGTGAAAGGGGAGTCGAGGTAACAGTTGAACAATTCACTGCAATAACAGAACCGTTAGCAAGAATTTATGCCATACCAGACCATTTACATGCTCTTTGCAATATGCTTGGTGATGGTTTAGTACCATCAAATGCGAAAGCCGGATATTTAGCAAGAATGTTAGCGCGAAGAACATTGAGGATGCGAGATGATCTCGGATTAAAAATTAGCCTTGCACAATTGGCAACTCATCACATCGAAATCAATTTGGCTGGTGAAAAGATGAAACAAACATCTGACGGACTGCTGAAAATATTGGCCTTAGAAGAAGAGAGATATGTAGAGATGCTACGAAAGGGCCAGAATGTCATTCACACGCAACTTGCTAAGATTTCTAAAGATGCTAGTGAAATTCCAGACGAGGTCCTTTTTAATTTGAATGATTCACATGGATTAACACCGGATATGGCAGTATCACTTGCAGTAATCGCTGGTTGGAAAGAAGTTTCGTTGAGGACAGGGTTCTCCGCAGAAATGGCACAACGTCATGCCGCAATTGCCAAGGCAGCAGCTAAGGAAATTTCAATCAAACCAATAGTTGAATCCATTCCTCAATTACCGAATACTGTGGCTCTCTATCACGAGGATGTACAGCAAAGAGAATTTGATGCAAGTGTGCTGGCCTGTTTACCACTAATAGGCGATGATATCCCTGCAAAGGCTACACATGGAATCGTATTAGGGAAAACATGTTTTTATCCAGAGGGTGGTGGACAGGAAGGGGATTACGGAATGCTTTCTACTGACTCTTGCAACAGAGCCGTATTGGATACAAGGAAGATAGGCGATTTGGTTATTCATCTAACGGATGGTGCTTTTGAGGCAGGTGATTTAGTACATGGTTCTCTTGATTGGAATCGCAGAAAGCAACTGATGGACCACCATACTGCAGTGCATATTGTAGGAGGTGCAGCACGAAGAATTCTCGGACCGCATATCTACCAAGCAGGTGCCAATAAATCGGTAGAATCAGCACGTTTGGATATTACACATTTTCGTCGCCTAAATAGAGATGATTTGGATGCGATTGAAGGGTTGGCTAACGAGGTA
This sequence comes from Candidatus Poseidoniales archaeon, assembly GCA_012959845.1. Classification (GTDB taxonomy): domain Archaea; phylum Thermoplasmatota; class Poseidoniia; order Poseidoniales; family Poseidoniaceae; genus MGIIa-L1. The sequence continues at coordinate 2,931 of DUCL01000034.1, read as the reverse complement.
TTGGGTCAGGTGCAACGTACTGAAAAAACCACATTAAACCGCAAAGATGCTGATAGGAAATATGGATTTGACCTCTACCAAGGTGGTGCACCGAAAGGAAGTGACATCAGAATATTAAGAATTTCAGATCATGATATCCAAGCATGTGGAGGAACGCACCATGACGAGCCAGGCCAAATTGGCTCAATTCGGATTGTCCGCTCTGCTGCGGTTCAAGATGGTGTAGAGAGGTTGCACATTGTTGCCGGACAAGCGGCATTGGACTTTGCTAGAGAGCAGGGTGAAATTTTGAGGCAAGCTGGTGAAATATTTGCTGTTAGTAATCAAGATTTACCTAAAGCAGCACAACGATTTTTCAGTGAATGGAAAGACCAAAGAAAGAGAATTGAACAGTTGGAGGCTGAAGTTGTTCGTCTACGAACCAGTGGCGATGGAGATGCAACAACGGAAGTTGGCGGGGTAAGAATTGTGATTATGGAAGCCGATGGAGACCTCAAACAGATGACTAAAATGTTGAGGGAATTAACATTAGATTCAGCTACTCCAACCTTAGCAGTATTGGGCTCTAGAGTTGGCGGAGGTAAATTGATGGTCGCAGTAACCGATAATACAATCGCCAGTGAAAAGTACAACGCTGTTGAAATATTGCAAGCAATTGCTGGGCATATCGATGGTGGTGGCGGAGGCCGCCCAACAATGGCACAAGGCGGCGGCACAAACCCAGAAGGTCTGGATGACGCATTACAGGCTGCTAGAGATTTAGTTTCGCAGTGAAATCATTGTAAAGAATTCAACGCCTTAACATCGAAATGAGATACTGCTTTGGATGCAGCCTCTTTCGGTAAAAACCATGCCGCTTCAGAAATTTCTTCACTCTGCAAGACCAATTCAGACAAATCTCCATCCCATTTTGAGCGATATGTAAAGGATACAAACGAGATTCCTCTCGATGAAAATATTTGCTGAGTTATCATTGGCTCGTCACTTAGTAGAACTATATCAAGTCCTAATTCCTCTAAAGTTTCACGCACACATCCAACTTCGGGATGCTCATCATGATCCATATACCCTCCAGGTAAAGTCCAACTTCCTCTAAAGTGTCCGCGTTCAACTTTGCCCATCAACACTTGACCTTTTGAATTGGTAATCATCACTTTTGATACCAATCTGTGAAGTGAACGATATATGGCTTCTCTCGCTATTGGATGCACAGAATTGTCTGCAATTATATCATCTTTCAATGCCCAATGTTCAGGCCAGTCTATCTTCGGGTAGCCCTTTTGAACAGATACTACAGACCCCGCAAAATCGATATTTGTTATACGTTTTTTTTGCCATTCAATGCCCATTGATTGAACTTCCAGTGGTGTTGGAAGGCGTAATAATGGAGAGGTTTCCATTCTACCCTGTACTGGTAATTGCGGCCCCTCTCCCTGCTCATTAACCAACAGTACTTGGCCGTCATGCTCAAGATGAACGACAGTATCTGGGTGGCTCATAAATCTCTCCACATTGGCAAACTGTTTGAATCACTCGGATTCAGAAACATCAGTCAATTGATCTTGTGAATAATCAATTCCATCATTAAATGTTGCCTCAGTGAGATATGATTCTGGCAATTCCTTCTTGACCTTTGCACCTAAGCCCTTCAATTGATTAGTACGGCGAACTACATTCCCAGTTCCTGAAATTAATTTCGTTTCTGCTTCCTCAAATTTTTGGGATGCTTGTTTCAATTCGAATCCAATTCCCTTAAAATCTTTCAAAAATCCAGCTATTTTGTCGTGTAGGCCACCAGCGGTTTCGATTAACTTCCTTTGATTGGTAGTCATCTGTTCACGCTTCCACAAATCTTGGATTAGCATTAGAGCAGTCACAATTGTCGCACCAGTGACCACCTTTACTTTGACATTCCCAGTGAGATCCCGATACAATTCAGGGCTCATCCTCATCGCTGCACCGTATGCACTTTCTAATGGAACAAACATCAAGACAAAGTCTGGTGAATTTACACTTTCCATATGCGTGTAATTCTTGTCAGATAGTGTTTTTGCGTGGTTTCTTATTGAACTGCAGTGCTTCTTCATCGCAATTTCAGCAGCATCTTCGTCATCAGCATTAACATATTGATCCCAGGCTTTGAGTGAGACTTTAGAGTCAATAATTATGTGCCTATTATCTGGTAATTGGATGATGAAATCTGTTCTTAATCGACTACCATCTTCTGCAGTTTCACCGGTTTGTTTTTGGTAGTCTTTACCTTCAACAAAACCCATTCCCTGCAACATATTTTCTAAAACCAATTCGCCCCAAGCACCCTGTTTTTGCGAATCAGCTCTCAATGCATTGGTTAGATTCTCAGTACCCCTTGATAATTCCATTCCCAAATCAGAAACTTGTCCGATTTCTTTACTAAGTGAAGCACTTCTCTCAATCGAATCTCTCTCCATTCTCTGTATATTTTCCATATATTCTTTCATTGAATTTGATAGTAATTCGGTTGCACTGGAAAATGAAGATTCTTTGTCCTTTTCGGCCTTCTCAACCACTTCGTCAAATGCTTGGCGTGCTGCCAAATTGAATGCCTGTTTCATCATCTGCGCATTTTCCTCATGCTGGGACTTATCATTTTCGCGAGATTCTTCTAAAGCCTCATAACGCGCTTGAATTGATGCCAATTGCTGATTCAATTCCGATTGAGATGCAACAAGGTCGGACTTTGATTTTTGACTCATCAAATACCAAACAATAACTCCGACCAATGCAGCTGCTGACAAAATGTATAACCGTTCCACTTAGACCTCTCCAATTCTGTTAATTTGACGACGGTATATCAAGACATTTGTTGTGTTTGTTCGCATCAAGGTTCAATAAAGAGGGACTCATGGGAAGGGGTATGCGTTTTGAACAACTTAACGATGGTGTATGGGC
>DUCL01000033.1 GCA_012959845.1 Candidatus Poseidoniales archaeon | reverse complement strand
AAACTGAACCAGAAGCAGATGGCTGGACTGTTGATGAATTGACAACCAGTAAAATCGGTGGTGCAAATGTTTCATTCAGTGCTATTGATGGACAATCTGGGATTGATAATACAACATCATATATCCAATATGGATTTGACTCAAATGGAGTTGGACAGACACCTGACCTTTCCGGACGTTGGATTACATTGGGCACTAGTGGTCTTGAAGGAACTGTTGGATTGGCTAATTGGGCAACAAAATCTCGCCAACACCTAATGCTTCAAGCAGTAGTTTTCGATGTTGCTGGTAATTCTATGACAACTGCACCAGCATCATACCAAATTCTCCCTGGATTAGACCTATATTGGAATGAAACAGAAACCAACCTTGACAGATTGGTTGTACGTCCTGGAGAAAATACGGGAAACATCACGATAACCAGTGTATTGGAAAGTAATCAAGACTATGGTGGTAGTGTAGTAGTTAGGCTTGAATCTGCACCGGCTGACCGCTCTTCCACTGTTCAATGGACAGTGATGGAAGCAAGAACTCTTGGCACAGGAAGTCTTTCAGACTCCACTGAGACGATGATATGGAATTACACTGTTCCAAAAACAGGACAATTCGATTTACGCCTAGTTATTGACTATGCAAATGGAATTGATGAGTATGATGAAGGAAATAATTACAACCACATGGTAGTCACTGGTGCAGCAATAACAAGCGCTGGATTAGTTCCTTCTTTCGCACCATCAATAATCGCACTATTATTCGCTGGAATTGTGGTTTCACATCTCCAAAGAAGAAGCAACGATTGAAAAGAGGGTGGCGATAGCCTCGCCCCATGCGCCAATCACTACCTCGTGTTCCGCAAGGCCGGATTGCGGTTCTTATTGGAGTAAAAGGTGTTACTGCGAGGTCGTTGCACAAAGCGGCAGGCTGCAAGGAATTCAATATTGACTCCGACACAGGTGATGTAGACGTTATTTGGGGCGAACCTGGCTCTTACGATCCAGTAAAGGCCATGAAATTGCCAGATGTTATCAAAGCAATTGCGAGGGGAATGGCGCCTAAAGCTGCAATTCGATTACTCCAAGATGACCACTTCTTTGAATTGGTTGATTTACGTGATTTTGTTGGTAAGAGAGCAAATCAACAACGCAGAATACGTGCTAGAATTATTGGTAGTGAAGGGAAAATCAGAAAGTTGATTGAAGGATTAACAAATACTGAAATCACCATTTACAAGTCAACAGTCGTATTGGTTGGTCATGAAGAAGGACTGGCAGCAGCAAGAGTTGGTATCGAAATGATCGCTGGTGGTGCTGAACATGGTACTGTTTTGAACTTCTTAGAAAAAGACAGGCGTAGGTCAAAGTTGGCTAGTCGTAGTTTGGACAGTATTGAAATTAGAAGCGATGAACCTATCGAAACTGGTTTTGCAGACCTTGTTCCTGGCCTTGCTGATTTGAGTGAGAGACGCAATAGAAGGATGCGCGCTGCTCAAGTTGACCCCGAAGACTCTGAGGCAGTTGAGTTTGTGATGGTATTGGCTGACGATGAAAGTGTCACTTTTTCTGAAGAAGAATGATTCAATCTTCTTCTTCGGCAACTATTTCTAACTTTTTAACATGGTCTAGATTCATATTCAACACTTCATACATAGCACTGGGTAAATCAACCTCAAGCCCTTGCTTTTTACCCCATTCAACCAATCTAGTTACATCTCTGACGAGGAACTCTTGAGCCTTTGGATGTGTTTCTATTACCGCTTGACCGACATCTATTACGACAGGCCCTCCATCGTGCCAAAGAATGTTATATGGGGAAAAATCTCCGTGTGCAAGTTTTGCTTTTTGCCAAGTAACCGCTAAAAACTCCAGTAACTCATCATAAACAGGCTCTGGAACTTCTACTTTTACTTCTCTTAGTTTTGGACTCGGTGATGTTTCATCACCCAAATATTCCATGACTAGGACATTCTTGTGCAAGCCTAATGGTTTAGGAACCTTCAAGCCCCAACGCGAAAGTCTTGTCAAATTACTATGCTCCTTACGCACCCAAATATCTACCAAATCTCTATGTCGACGCTTTAATCCACTAAACCTTCTATCTCCTTCAATATATTGTACTAAATTCTTGAACACGGCGTTAGAAGTGTGGAAAATTTTGACTGCAACCACTTTGCCATCCATATCGGTGGCATGAAACACATGCGCTTCTTTTCCTCTAGCGATTGGAAAATCAAGTGTATCTATGACTCCGGTAGTCATCAATTTGTACAATGACATTAGAGTAAGTCTATCAAAAACTTGGTCAAAAACACGGCGGTCTACCCAATCATAAGTGCCTTTACCGACCACTCCTTGAAGTTTGGATTCAATATCACGAAACATTCTCTTGTGTCTATCTTCTTTCATCCAGCCATATCGCCCGGATTTTGGTTCCAAATCCTTGAGGAACTTCTTAGATTGCTTTTCGTAATATTCTGCATCCTCCCTCTCCTCAGGAGTTTGTTTTTGATTCCGATTCTTTTTCCTATTACGGCGATGCTGACGGGTGTTATCTGTCAAATCTTCCCAGCCATCGGAACTCATATACTCTCACCCTTTGATTGCCTAACATAGCAATATGACATCAAAGCGTCGGTATTCAAGCGAATAAGGCGTCGATATCGTCATCATCATCGTCATCGTCATCAAGTGGTTCATCGGCAATGACTTGAGTAGGTTCTTCTGCTGCTTCGTCAGCAGCAGATTCTTCAGCAACTTCTGGCTGTGATTGTTCCTCGGCTGATTCTTCTTCACTTGCAAATAAGTCATCTGTTTCATCAACAACATCTTCAGTTGTATCTTCTGCTGCTTCGTCAGCAGCAGATTCTTCAGCCATATCATTTGCATTGCCAAATAGGTCATCGAATTCATCATCATCATCTTGACGAGTATTCATTCCGAACATATCAACCGCTTCTGGAAGAACTCCTTTTCGTGAGAGGTACATCGATTGAGTCTTGCTGTATCTATGCTTTACATCCGCCTTAGCATCTTGGAAATCCCAAGGCCAAACGATAATCAAATCTCCTTCGCGAACCCATTGTCTGCGTCGCATTTTTCCTGGAATACGAGCTAATCTCGTCTCACCATCAGCACATAATACTGATACGCGACGGCCACCGAGAATTTGTTCTGCCAAGGCAAACATTTCGTTGACCTTTTTATTAGGCATCTTGACACGGATTTTGCCGCCTGTTCCCCCCTCAGGAGATTCAAGACGGGCTAATTCTTCCACGTCTACTTTCTCTTCACGACGACGTCCCATATGCTTGCACCTAACTGCTCCACCAGCCAACCCTTCTTGAAGGGTTCACATACTCATGCAGTGATTTTAAGGCAATTATTGACTTGCCCAACTATAATTTAGGCTATTTGCTGCCATTTCACACAAATTGATTAATCCATCTGCATTTATTCCGAAGAAGACTGAAGCGACTACACAAGCAAAGATTGCTGTGCGGACTTGCCAGCCATGTGGAAGTGGACCTTGTCGAGTTCCTTCTGGTTCGTGGAAATACATTGTAACAACAACACGCAGATAATAGAACATTGAAATTGCTGAATTTAGAACCATCATCAATGCTAACCACCAAACCCAGTGAGCATCGCCAATACTGAGAAGGTCACCGTTGGATATCGCATCTCCCATATCTCCGATTGCAACCTTGACAATTCCCATTATCATCAATAATTTTGACATGAATCCAGACATCGGTGGAACACCAGCAAGACTGATCATAAAGATAAACATGGATACTGCAAGTAGGGGTTCTCTCTTTGCAAGTCCTCTTAAATTAGACATTTTTGAAACTTCTCCTTCGCTTTCTAGAACTGAAAGAACAAGGAACGCTCCTAGTTTGAAACAGACTAATACCACCAAATGGAATAGTATTGCTGTCATTACCATAATCGCTGCATCTCCACCGTGACCTGCAAGTCTAGGATCCCAATTCCATGCACCAATCGCAGTTAATCCCGCAAGCATGTATCCTGCATGGGCAACTGATGAATAAGCCAACATTCTCTTTGGATTGTCTGAACCCAGAGCTGCAATATTGCCCCAAGTCATTGTGACTACAGAAAGAATACCTAATGCAACTAACCAAATTGCTGAACCGTCACTGGATTCTGGGCTTGCGACAATTAACAACATACGAGTCAAACCGACAATTCCCATCGCTTTACTTGCTGTTGCTAATATTCCTGCGATTGGTGAACTCGCTCCAGCATATGCATCTGGTGCTGCGAAATGGAAAGGGGCGGCGCTAACTTTGAAACCGAACCCTACCAAAACAAATCCAAGTGCAATCAATGGTAATGCTGGAGAGCCTTGTGGGCTCATAGCCTCAGCAAAGGCAACCGATAATTCTCCTAGTTGCAGTGAACCTGCCCAAAGGTAGAGCATTGAAAGTCCGTATAGTCCAACACCTGATGCAACAGAACCAACGATGAAATATTTCATTCCACCTTCTGTTCCTTCCTTCGATTCTTTGTGGAATGCAACTAACACATATGATGAGAAACTTGCCAATTCCAAACCGAGGAATAACACGAACATATCCTGTGCCAGTGCGACTATTGCCATTCCCATTCCACATGTTAGCAATAAGATGTAGAAATCAGCTTGGCGGCGGTTGTTGTAAAGTGCATTTGTGCTTCTATCAGAAGCGTCAAATGATTGCAAACGGTTCATGCTAGCGATTGCAGCAAGTGAAAGTGCACCGAAGAATATCATCTCAAATAGGCGTGAGAAGCCATTAATGAGCAATAATTCCTTTGAACTTCCTGGAAGAATATGACTGCCTCCATTAACCAATACATCTCCTGAATTTACCTCGTTGATGGTTGTTGGAAGTAATTCTGAAACTATCATATAACGTTGAAGACCGCCATCGAAGGACATTAGTACCTCAACAAATGCAATGATCATTGTGATTACTGCAATCCAACTTGGTAGACGTGGGTTGGAGAATACTGAATATCTTTCTCCGCCTAAGAAGTACGGCAATCTAATTTGAGTCCCTGGAATCCTAAAGGTTGCCTTACCCAGATTTGGAATTATCATCATTGCAAATAAGCCAGCAACCAATACTAATTCTGGGCAAAACGCAGTAGTGAAGTTAGCATCAAATGGTTGAACATATGTTATTGCTTCAGACATTTTAGACACCTCCGGAAAAGTTACCGAGAATCGGCATAATCAAACCTTCAAATATTTGGATTGTCCAGTCGTTCATCATATCCAAAGCAATCCATGGCATTACACCGAACAAGATTGTGAACATTGCTAATACGAACATTGCCAACTTCTCATGGTTAGCGATGTCTGGAATCGGATGACCATCCATTGAAGCAGGTGGTTGTGTTTCATCTCCACCCTCAAAGATTGTGCGCTGCATACTCCATAGATAGAATGCCGCAGTTACAACGATAGTCAGTGCTGGTCCAACCATCCACAATACACTCCAGCCTTCAGCGACTAAGAAGTGCCACAGAGCGATTAAGACCATTAATTCTGCAACGAATCCTGCCAATAGAGGAAGGCCAAGAGAAGCCATCCATGCGAACATCATAGATGTCGCTAACCAAGGTGAATGCTTGGCCATGCCGCGCATATCACCGATTTCCATACTGTGGTAATGGTGCTTGAATGCACCACATACAGCGAATAAATGAGGTGAGATAATACCGTGTGCAAACATCATGAATAATGCTGCTGCCCAACCTATCGGTTGCATTGTAGCAATACCGATACAAATTACGCCCATGTGAGATACTGAGGAATAAGCAACCATCCTCTTGAGATTGGTCTGTCCCAAACAAACTATTGAACCCCAAACAAGTGAAACCATTCCAATTGCCATCAATACTAATTGGAAGTATTCCAAGGCATGTGGGAATAGTGCAATTGGTAATCTAAACATTCCATAGGCACCCATCTTTAGCATTACACCTGCAAGTAGCATTGAGCCACCTGTAGGGGCTTGAACGTGGGCATCTGGAAGCCAAGTATGGAAAGGAACCGCCGGTAACTTTACCAAGAATCCGAGCATTAACATTGCAAAGATAATCTTCTGCATTGAAGCACCCAAAAACCAATTTCCATTCATATTAGCATTTTTTGCATAGTTCACTAGTTCTGGGATGTCAAATGTGCGTCCTGTCAATGAACCAGTGTAGGCCAATGGTTCCAATGGGTTTTGCAGGAAGTATAGGGTGACAAGACCGAGTAACATAACTACGGAGGCTGTGAAGGTATAGATGAAGAACTTCTGGGCTGCATATTTTCTATCCGCGCCACCCCACTTGAGAATCAAGAAGAACATTGGAATTAGGGTTAATTCCCAGAAGACATAGAACATGAATAAGTCAAGAGCAACGAAAACACCGATTAGCGCTCCACCCATCAAGAGAATTAGAGGATGATAGAATGCTCCATTCTTTTCATCCCAAGTCGCAATAATAGTAATCGGTAGAAGTAATGTTGTCAGCCAAACCATTGGGAATGAAAGTGCATCAAGTCCGACGCTCCAATAAATTCCTAGTGAATCAACCCAAGAATATCTTGCAGTAAACTCATAAGTGTTGAAAGCGATTCCCTCAAATCCATTTAGATTTCCGAAATAATTGTAGAACATTGCTGTAGTCAAACCAAACATTCCCAAAGAGAATAACAAGATAACCCATCTAATTGGGTTAACCAACTTCTCTCGCTGTTCTTCGCTCAAATTAGAGACAGT
>DUCL01000032.1:6330-6776 GCA_012959845.1 Candidatus Poseidoniales archaeon | reverse complement strand
TTGTTGAATGAAATCCCTGTTGGAAGTTGTGGGTGAATTGACCAAACTAAAGGCACTCCACCATCATAAGATGGTTCAATATCCAGTGAATCCACTTGCTTAGCAAAGGTATAGGTTCCCGAGCCATACAAAATATTTGAAAGAGGCTGGTCGATAATAGTGAGTGAAAGATTATGCTGTGTGATGCCTCCACTATTACTTCCTGTAATCAAAAAATTAGATTGTTCAAGCAATACTGTTGGTGTGCCCTCAATATTACAATTGCTTGCAAGTACTAATCCCGATGGCAATTGTGGCTGACTATCACAGGCGATGATTGGACCCTGTGAACTGGTGGCTACAAGGGTCTGCATTACAATTCCTTTACTCAAAGTTAATGCCGCGTTTCCAAGTGCTGGATACCAAAGTGATGGGGCTTCATCAACTACAGTGATTTGAATTTCTGC
>DUCL01000032.1:0-6269 GCA_012959845.1 Candidatus Poseidoniales archaeon | reverse complement strand
CGTCCGTTTGAATCGAGTATTAATCCCTCTGGAAGTTGTGGAGTTACCTGCCAATTATCTATACTCATATCGCCTACAATCGGCAAAGGTAACTCGTCATAAGACCCTAATACAAATGTCCATTGTGGTGAAGGATAACTAAACATTGGTACGATATTAATCACTGAAATTGTCAGATTGGTGGTTACAACTCCTCCGTTATTTGAGGCGATAATAACGTGAGTTGTTGTACTGTGTTCGGATTGCGGAGCCGCTAAGATTTCACCACTATTTTCATCTATTGTAATGAATGCTGGGAAAGCGGGATTTACCGCCCACGAATCGGGGCCATCGCCGCTAAATGATGGCGTTAAGATATGGATTTCACCGATTGCCCATTGTACTACTTCTGCACCATATGTCAAATTATTTGGTGGGATTAAATCGTGGCAGTTGCCGTCACGCCAGACTTGGGAAAGTGTGCAATCCTGTGGCTTTGGTGGTTCTGGTCCTGGGTCAACGCAGCCGTCTGGGGTTAGGATTTGTTGATCTGCGCATTCGATTGGCTTTTCTTCAGCCTCCTCGGTTTTGTTTAGGTTATTGGTGATAACATAAGAGCCCGAGCCAACCAAAATGGCTAGTAGAATTGCGAGGGTTATTTTGAACCCCGACCTTTCTTGCATTGTCAACCCTTATTGTCATCACTTAGAAAACTTTCAATTCATGCTAAGAGGGTAGGATAAATGCAAATCGATGGTCGCTTGAAAAATTTATGCCGGTACCTAGCGATGATTCGATAACCAATATTGCGAATTGGTAGTGGGATTAACCACAGTAGAGGATACCACATTCGATAGTACCATTTGAGATAGAGTATGGTGCGTATTCCTGCTGCCGACCTCATGTGTGGCTTACCATTTCGAACGAGATAGACTGAATTCGCCTGTTGAAACTTATCAGAGAAGTTAGCGATTAACGATTGTCCTTCTTCGCTTTCAATGGCAAGAAAACGGATACTTGATTTATCAGTTAACCTCGGATGAAGAAAGACAGCTACATGAGTGCATAATCCACAATCTCCATCCAATAACATTACATCTGTTTCCACCATATTATTCACCTGCAATAGGCAGTATGTGCCATGTTACCACCTCAACGCCTTCTGAGATATGTACGAGGTCGGGGTTCAATAAATCCTCGATACCAAGTTCATAATGTTCAAGCAAAGAATTGCTTTTGATATCAACTTCGCCGTCGCTAAACCACCACTTAGCATGGTGTGTATATCCTCGATGAAGCAAACCCTGACGTTCGGTGTAAAGGCTGTAGCGTTCAAACAAAAAGTATTCAAGGGATTTTTCTTTTGCTTGACGAGCCTCGCTAGTACTCTTTGCAGAGCCTTGTAATGAATATCCCCCTTTACTTCTCTTAGAATGCCAATGATAACCTTGCTCAAGACTACCATGAACTTTTTCTTTTGCATGACGATAGGTCAACCCATACCTGCGATTTGCATAGAAGCAAGTCACTCGGCTTTGTGCTTCTAGAGTTAAGAAAAACACACCTGGAATGCCATTTTTTATGACATAGGTGCGGATATTGGTTTCACCGAATGTCGAAATTCCTGGAATCCATGGTAGCATATGTGGTCGTACTTTTTCCATAATAAACGGAATACAACCGACGTATGCCTTTCCTTCAAATAAATCAAGTTCTAATCCATCTGGTAGATGTTTGCGTAGTTCATCGGGATTTACTTCCCAGTGTAAAAACGTCAATTTCTTCCAATTTTGATGGAGGGCGCAGCGCTTCTCAGGCATTGGAAAAGGGATATGTTCCATGGACAATCCATCCTTGCGCTCACCCATGTTTGCGCTATCATGCTGCGGCTCTTGAACAATACCACTCGCAATTTATTGTCCAGATAGGTAACTGCGGGTGAGGCACCTGAGTTATTTTCAAAGCCAATAATTTCAATCTTGAAAATGACGAACGGTAAGCGCCCGCCAATAATATCGTATGCTAACAGAGGTGGGTGAGGCACCTGAGTTATTTTCAAAGCCAATAATTTCAATCTTGAAAATGACGAACGGTAAGCGCCCGCTGTAAATGTATAATGATGATTTTAAGCGGGCGCGGCAGGATTTGAACCCGCGGTCTTCGGCTTAGGAGGCCGATGCATTATCCAGCTATGCTACACGCCCAAGCCTTGCGAAATATCACTGCGCTTAGATGATTGTGCTTATGCAACTACTTGCTTTGAACCAATTTCCGCTACTTGATGTAAGAATAATTCAAGTTGGATTCTGCCTACTGCTGTGCTTTTCAATGAAACATCACATTCTGCCAATGCGATCAACAATTGCGAAAGGACTTCCTCATCAAGATGGAGGCGACTGGCGGTAAAGAGGGTGTAAAAATGCTCTACAACCTCTTCTGCTTCAAGATGATATTTCTTCATCAACTCATCTAATTGACCCATTGCGCCTTTGAGAACTCTGGAATTCTTGTTGCCGCTTTTCTCCCACCGCCATTGGTGAACTCTTCCTCTTAGGGCTTCTTCGATTACGCGTTGGACTTCTCTAATCGAGGTTGCGGCGAGGACTGCTTGCAAATTCTTTCTATCTGTGAGCAGTTCTCTTTGAGATAGTAATTGTGTTAAGAAAATCGCTTTACGTAAATTGCCATTAGAGATGTGGGCAATATCGCCCATGATTCCTTTATCTGGTGAAAGGCCTTCTTCAATAATTATTTCATTCAATCGTCCTTCGATTTCATGGCGCGTAATTAGGGGGATGCGAATCATTTGAACTCTGGAGCGTAATGCTTCTATGATTCGTGATGGGGTCCTCGCGGTAAAAATAAATCTAGCACTGCGGCTACTTTCCTCAACCATACGCCGCAAATATGATTGTCTTGCTTTACCAAGAAAATCTGCATCTTCAATGACAATTATTCTTGAAATCGGAACTCTGTCGTCATCTTTGAGTTCAAATGATTCGATACCGGCTGGAGCTACATCGCCGGCAACTGCTGGAGAAAGATTGGAATAATAGGCATCTAAGGAAGTACGTCCGGCCAATGTGTCTTTGGAACTTGAGCCTTCAGGTCTAAGGAAATCTTCAAATTTCTTCATTGCTCCTGCTGTTTTTGCCAAATCTTTGGCTTGGAGAATATGAGTTGTGGATTGCCATGAGGGGCCGAGTACTTGTCTAGCGATCAAACGCCATGCAGCAGTTTTACCAATCCCAGTTGGCCCGGAAATAAGAAGGTGGGGTGGGTTCGATTGTAGAGAAGCCCGCTTAAGGTATTCACATACGCTATCTGGGAGAAGTAGTTCGTCAAAACGCCTTGGCGCCTTTTCCTCAAGCCAACTCGCCATCTAAGACCAACTCAACGTCATAGGTCTTTCAACTCTCCCATCAAGGAAGGGTGTGAAATTGTGCTGAATTCACTCTGCAGGAAGGCGCTTGGTTCCGGTGCGTCGCAATTTCATGAAAATACGGGATCCACATGCCTTACAACTGATACCATTACGCTCTCGGTGGAACGATTCTAAGCTTCCGCAATCTGCGCATTTATAATCTACTAGCTCTGCCATATCACACAACTCCAGACCTTCCGACCAACCACCCTTTCTTGAACCTGTCCGTCGCGTGACGGTGCTATTTCCAGTAAAAGAAGGGCTGGTGAATTGGCCTATTAACTTCAGAATCCACCGACTAAGCCAGGCATTAAGCGAACCTTAGAGGCTTGTGAAAAGTCAAGGTTATCAATTTCATCTGCTGAAACTAAGCGGTCATCGACGAAAACCCAAGTTCCTTCTGAAGAAGTTGCCTTCTCAGTTAGTTCAGTCTTGGTCATTTCAACTACACTGTGACCTGTAGCATCTGCAATTTCAACGGTGATTGTTGCTTCATCAGCACCACCAACAAGGCCAGGCATTAAGCGAACGCTGGCATTGTCTGCCATCTCTAAGTTAGCAATTTCATCTGCTGAAACTAAGCGGTCATCGACGAAAACCCATGTTCCTTCTGTGGAACGAGCTTTCTCGGAAATTTCGGTCTTGGTCATCTCGACTACACTGTGGCCAGTGGCGTCGGCTATCTCTACGCGGTATATCTTATCGGACATTTTTACTCCTCTGTTTGCATTGAAGATTCAAGAGTATATCAACACGCGAATGTGAATTTGCTTGCTCAACCATCTCTCTCTCTCCGTTGCAGAGAAGATATATTTCCAACCAGTAATAAAGAAACCAATGATTCCGCAGAATTGTGCGTTAAAAACAGCAATAATGCCACTAATTGAAAAGGTGTTGCCGCTGATAATTAATGCTCATTCAAAATACATTGAATTTGTTTTGTAGGCGCCCACTCCGGGAATTGAACCCGGGTCGCAGGAATGACAATCCTGCATGATAACCTCTACACCAAGCGGGCCTAAGCAAGCCATCGGTTACGCAACCGCTATTTAAGCCGCGCCATGTGGATGAGTTGAGGGCGAATTATGGCCGCAAAGAAAACTTCTGCTGAACTAGCCCGCGAAGAGGCTGAAGCGAACCAATTAGACAACATGTTAGGGGTCGCTTTTGGCGGTGTTAGTGATATCAGCACTCCGGGTGAAGAGAACGAGGTCGACCTATCCGAGTCGATTGAAGAGAGTGATCCACTTTCAAAATCTCCAAGTGGCCCACCAGGTGTCCCTCCTTCTAAATCACCGAGTGGCCCTCCATCTGGTCCTCCGGGCGGCCCTCCATCTGGCCCTCCTTCTGGCCCTCCGGGTGGCCCACCTTCTAAATCACCGGGCGGCCCTCCATCTGGTCCTCCGTCTGTACCTCCTTCGCAAGAAGAACCTGTGGCTGAGGAAGAACCTGAACCGGTTGAAGAAGTTGTGGAAGATGAACCTGTGGCTGAAGAGCCTGAACCGGTTGAAGAAGTCGTTGAGGAAGAACTTGTGGCTGAAGAAGAACCTGTGGCCGAGGAAGAACCTGAACCGATTGAAGAAGTCGTGGAAGAGGAACCTGTGGCTGAGGAAGAACCTGAACCGGTTGAAGAAGTCGTGGAAGAAGAACCTGTTACGCTCGTAAAGGAGCCAATATCTGAACCTTCTACTGCTGAAGCAGAACAAGAGGTCGCTCGTCTAAATGCTGAAATCGCTCGCCTTCGCCGTTCAATGTCAGGTGTAGCAGAAGTTATCGAAGGCTTGGAAAGCCCACCTATGCCTCCAGCCGTCTTGGAAGAGATAGTTGTGCCAGCACATCTTGTTGGAGATTTCGCTCGCTTAGCACGTCAATTGGATAGAGAATTATTGGTGAGAGCAAATATGGGAACTATTGCAATGTTACACCCTGACCAACCGGGCGTAATGATCTCCACCAAACACATGACTTTGTTACCTCGTCTTGATGAAAGAGGCCTATGTGCCGCAAAACTTGGTTCTGATGCACCTCGTGGCGCCCCTGAAGAGTGGCGCATATTGGAAGTATTGCTCGCTTCAGTGAGTTTGCTTACCGGTGGTCCAGCTGCTGTTGTACATGCCTATGGAGCATATACCACTAGTATGGCTTGTGAAAAGGATTTGATTTTAGTTCAGCCGATTGATGAAGTTGGCAAGAAACAAATTGGCAAGATTATCATCGTCGACCCTGATGATGACAATCCTGAAAACTTCCTACGACAAGTTGCTGAGGCTTTGAAACAAGGTGGAATGCGCTGTGTTGTTATTCGAGGTAATGGTGCTTATGCCGTTGGTGCTGATTTAGATCAGGCATGGGCAAACGCTGCCATGCTAGAACATAGTATGAGAATCGTAATGTTAGCAAGACAAGCAAATCTCAAGATTTGATTCAGTTTGAATTTTTTGCTTCTCGGCAAACCGCGACAAAGTTGTCAAACATCTCTTTGCCGAATTCAGAGTCATTAACCTCTGGATGAAATTGTAATCCAAAGCGGTCACCCTTTTCATTTTCCATACCTTGAACTTGACAGGATGGGCTGGTCGCGGTGACGAAAAACCCTTGTGGTACTTGGTGAACTTCATCATTGTGCGATTCCCAAACGGTTTGGGATTGGTTGGTGCCTGCGAATATTTTCCCTCCCCCGTTTTGTAGTTCTATTTGCATTGCCCCGTATTCAGGTTCTGGAGATTCGCGAGCATCGCCTCCATAGAAACGTGCCATGAATTGATGACCTGCACATATGCCAAGAATTGGAATGTCCAATTCAAGATAAGCGCCACAGTTTCCTAATTCTCCAGTTAAACCAACTCTTGCTGCACCACCGGATAGA
>DUCL01000031.1 GCA_012959845.1 Candidatus Poseidoniales archaeon | reverse complement strand
GGGGGTGCTTCGGGCTTCCTTGCATCAATCAGAATTGCCATGTGGTCAATCGGTTCTCCAAATTCATCTATTTCATTTTGAAAGTCAGACAATTCAGGCCAGAGGTCATGTTGATTATTTTCTTTTCTTCGTCCTGTGAATAATGCGAGTGATGCTAAAATTATTACCAATAATGAAAGTTGAGCGAATGCATTTGCTTCTTCTCCGACTAGTGAAGCGCTAATCTTCTCGACAACATTTCTTTCAGGGGGTGAGATGTCAATATTTTTTGTTGATGTTCCCGGTCGTTCAGGGTCCTCATCCCATGCGATTGCTTTGACCTTGGTAACTCCTGAAATACGGAATACATGTGAAACGGTCTTTCCAATTAAATCAGCATCGTTATCCTTTATTCCATCGCCATTGCTATCACTTGTAATATCTATGTCCCAGACGATTGTAATGTCATTGATATCATTCAATGAATCAGTTGTCGCAGAAGCATCAAGGATGCATTCGCTGTATGCAACACAAGAGACATCAGTGATTCTTACCTTCGGAGGCATGTTGAGAACTTCAATGATGATGACTTCGCTCGAATGAGCTCCATCATTATCTGTAACATGGTAGATGATTGTATGTGAGCCACTCCTATTCCATGAATATGTCAATTCATCTCCTCGAATGTCACAGTCATCTGATGCAGAGCCATAATCATCACTATCAATTCCAGGATCAACATCCCAGCATCTGACTAGCGTAGATACATCACTTTCTGTATCATTTGCAGAACCAGTAATACTAATCTCTTGTCCTTCGGCTATAGGTAATAATTTGTCCAACGGCTCAATGGTTGGCACAACATTGTTGACATTGACCCAGCGTTCTTCAACCGCACTTGATTCACCATCAGTATCGGATACCTGTAGACGAATTTTGTGTAAGCCCGAATCACTCCACAGCATTGGATATTGAGAAATTCTTCCTTCAAAACTCTTCATCAAGGAGGGTTGTGCATCATCGGGCCACCAAGTATGTGTCAACTCGTCAATATCATCGATTGAATCTTCAGATTGACCTTTGACATTGACTAATTGGTCTTCATCTACCTGCCAAATATGTTGGTTATCGCTCTGCATAGCAGTGGAGCCATTCAGCAATTGAATCGTAGTTCCATGTGGTGCAATATTGGTGAATTTAATGTCAATACTGGCAGTAGTTTTTGTGAAATCATCATCTTCACCTATGGCCAAAAACGAATGCCATCCCTCTTCAGGAGCTGTTGTAGTACATACTCGCGTATAGTATCCTTCCTGACAAATTGTATTTGGCCAATAAACATCTACAACACCTGGCCAAACTTTCTCAGAATCAGAATCATTTGCATATGCATATAATGTAATTGGATGCTCAACTTTTGCCTCAGTTCTTGCACTTCTAATCTCTATCCTCGGCGCTCTATTCTCAATTTCAATGATTAGTGTAATCGTTACTTCATCTCTTTCATCATCAATAACAACAATTTCAACAGGATAATCTCCATCATCAATCCATGAATAATTCATCATACAGGATTGCGAAATAAATCGTTCTGTATTCCATTGACGCGAACCATCATCAAAGGCAATATTAAACTTGCAATAGACATCACCACCGTCTTCATCAAAACTTTGTGAAGCATCAATCAAAGTAACTTGATTTGTTTGTGCAGATGAATCATTTGCCAAAGCAGTTGGCAATCTTCCAACAAAAAGGTTGAGTTGTGCATAATCATTTGTTGAGTTTGCATCAGCAGAATTGACTGCATCAGGATCGGCTTCCCAACTTAGTGGGATAATGCCGATAGTTGAGTCCGCTGGGACTGTCCAAGTAAAATTGACTTTGTGGACAGCATAAGTCGCTAATGGAGACATCATGTGTCTACTGCTTTGGCCATCAGGGTGAGTAATCAACATATCAGCAGGTGCAGATGTAGTAATCCCACGATTTTTTACTGAGACCTCGACGAATAATTGGTCTGAAGGCAACACGTTCCAGCCGGTAATAGAATTCAATTCAGATGTGATGCCACTTCTATTTCTAATTATTATTGCAGAATCTAAATCGGCGATTAAATCAAGACCGACCATATATTCATCTAAAGTGATTGTTGATACACCAATATGATTTGCAATTTTAGCAACAAATGCGTGACTAGCCCAGTCCAAATCGTAGGCTGAAGAATCCAATTCATCTGAAACATCGATAACCGCCCAAGCGCTTCCATTTGCAGCGGTGGTTAGAGATGCAAGGAATCCAGTTGTCTCATAGCGCAATTCCAACTGCAATCCAGCAATGTTTGAAAAGCAGGAAGCAGATACATTGGCCCAAACTTCAGTAGGTGTATTTAGGGCAGTAATTGAATTGGTTGTTTCAACATTTATGCAGCGATTACGACTACCTGGGTTTTGATACATATCCACTCCAGTGGAGTCTTTTGGAATATACTGTTTCAGTCTAAAATCAATAGTCAATCCAACATCTTCCTCGGTATGCATCCATGCATAATTTCTCGCTTCGGGACAATACCAACGATAACCAGATTCATCACCTTCAATATC
Organism: Candidatus Poseidoniales archaeon; assembly: GCA_012959845.1. Classification (GTDB taxonomy): domain Archaea; phylum Thermoplasmatota; class Poseidoniia; order Poseidoniales; family Poseidoniaceae; genus MGIIa-L1. Next base: position 4,275 of record DUCL01000031.1, on the reverse strand, counting down.
ATAGGATGTCAAGCCATATGATTGATTGCAACCCCCATAACCAATAGTTTGCCCTCTATTATTGAATGGCCTTCCTACATCTGTCACTTCCCAAGTTGTTGAATTGGTATCGGAAGTTGGTGGCGGGAATGGAGTAATGTAATCACTTGCTCCAGACCAAGTAGAACTAGTTGTCTTTGTTGTAGTCCAACGTTCATCCGCTCGTAGTGGGAAGTCATAAACTTCATTGACAGGTGAATATGTATTGGTAATTGTAATATCTCCAAGAATTCTAGTTAGAGATGAAATTCCATATGGAACGAATTTGATGTACATGTCCAAATCACTTCTTATCGTTGCCAAATCACTAACACGAAGAACTTCGGTCTGCGTATATTCAATAAATGCGTTGCCAGTATATCCATCTAATTCAATACCGGATTTGTCAAAATTAGCATATGACCTAAGAGTATAGGCTAAGACTGTCATATTGTCAACAGATTCTTCGGTAATCGCGATAACTTCTGCAGTAGTATCGCCATTTATTTCTCCCACTGAAGCGCTAACACCGCTATTGACAATCAATGCAGTTGGGTTAAATGTTCCAGCATAAATCCACTTGTCGCCAATTCTCCAAACTGGGACATCACTAACACCCGGGTCGCCAGAAGCACCTGCTCTGGCAGGGCTTAATTCGTCAAGTTCCATTGAATCAAATACTTCGTATTGTTGAGAAAAAGCAAGAGGGCTGAGGGATGAAATTGCTATCAATAAAAATAGCGCCACAGCAGGAACTGCGGAACCAGCCATGCGCCTCATAAGATAGGCAAAACAGAACTACCTCATCTATTCTTTGCCGTCAGCAAAATAATCTCACAAAGACAGATAGACAAACATACGTGAATAATCGCAAAGATTACTCGTAATTACGTACTCAGAGCAGATCTGCTAATTCGTCCTTGATAATTTCAACGGCTTCAAGGATTTCGTCCTTGTGACGTGCGCCGGTAATTACCATCTTTCCAGAACCGAAAATCAAACAGACAACCTTAGGGAAGTCAAGCCGGTAAATTAGTCCAGGGAATTGTTCTGGCTCGTACTCAACCTTGTCGAAAGGCAAGTGGAATGTTAGGTTGTTAAGATTCAACTTACGAGGAAGTCCTGCAAGTGGGGAACCCTTTGGAAGGTCAAGGGTGTCAATTCGTTGTAGTCCATCGTAATCTTCAGGGTAGTGAAGTGCGTAGGTTGCAACCATATTTTGAACTTCGATTTCAACATCCTTTTTGTCCCATGTCTCAATACCTGCTGCTCGTAGGTCCTGAATCATGCGCTCAATTCCAGTGTGAATGTTAGCCTTGTTCTTTCCACCAGTACAAACTGCTCTTCCAGAACGGAACATCAAAATTGCCAACTTTGGCTCAACAACACGGTATACAACACCAGGGAATTGTTCTGGTTCGTATTCGCAATTCAATTGAATTGCGATATCAGGAAGATCAAGCTCTTCCGCTACTCGAGTGCTGGCTACTACGTTTACGACTGTTAGCCGCTCTTCATCAGTGGTCATATTGCTCGCCACTTATAACCACTATATAAAAAGAAAGCCAACTTATTGCATTTACTGAAGAGTAAAAACATCATTCAGTTGGCCTATTCGGCAACTGATTTCCAAAAAGGTAAGCCCTCATGGCTTTCTATCCGTACTCCAGTGTTGCCAAGTTTGGAGATTAGAGTTCTTCCACCCGCTAATTCAATCGCTTCACTGGTCTGCTTAGGATTGCGAGTTAATGCTACCATACACCCGCCGCCACCAGCCCCTGTTAGTTTTACTCCGAGGGATGTAGGTGCTGCTGCACGAACCAAATTTTCTAATTCTTGACATGAAACTCCAAGTCCTCTTAGCATCAGATGATTTTCACTCATCGCTCTTCCAACCGCTTCAAAATCACCTTTTAGAAGCGCTTCAATTCCGCGCCGAGCAATGACTCCAATAGTTTCAATTTCTTTCATTCGTTGTGGTTCTTGACTCATCGCTTTGGCAACTTTCGCTACCTGTTGTGATGTTGGAGCATGAACGCCTGAGTTACCAATTACCAAATAGACATCTTGGTCTTCTGATGATATTGGGAGGGTATGTACCTGCCAAGTTCTATCTCCTTCAGGTGTTTTCAGAGTTCGAGTATACGACCAATCAGCTGCAGTTTCAACTTTATCAGAGAGTAACACAAATCCACCATGAGCGCATACTGAGGAATCCATAGGAGATGCTCTACCCCCTTGGGCAATCGCTTCAACAGCATGACCAAGTAATGCGCATTCATCAACATCGATTGCTAATTCACCATGCACATGCGAAACTCCTTGGCCGTTTTTACCCATTCTCCTCGCAGGATCTATTTCTGCAACAACATCTGAATAAACATCAGTATCCATTAGTTGGCTTGAGAAACCTTCAGCCCAATCTTCCGGTTTAGTTGCTTTTCCTCCAGCGCATAACCAACGTCCTCTTGCAGCGCGTAAACAAGCGCTTGCAGCGACTGATAATGCTGCGGAAGAACCCAATCCGGAGGCCGGAGGAATATCGCCAGTAATATGAATTGAAAGTGCTGGCGCCCCTGCTCTTTTTTGCCACATCCTTGAGCGTAGTGCCTTGACGTGAGGATGTTTTGAAGCAATAAATTTCATGCCATCAATACGCCATTCATCATTCGCTTTCTCCAATACTTCGAGGCTAACAGTAATACGCTGTTCAATCGCAACAGCAACAGCAGGTTGTCCAAAAACTACAGCATGTTCACCGAACAATATACACTTTCCTGGTGCGCTTGCTATTACTTTAGCCATCAAAAACCTCCTCTAGTCAAAGGCAGTCGGGCGACCCTTGATAATTATGCCACATAATTGGTCACTCAAACTTACCGGAGTTAACCAAATGGTATTATCAATGCATTGAATAATCTATTTCCCTACGCTATATCGTTGGGGGCCCAATCCCAACGGTGATTTGTCAATGGAACATCCACTATTCATGGATTATGGACCGATTCCTGGAATCGCTATTTTTGCTCTATTGATGGCAGTATCAGGAGGATTCTTCTCTTATCAAGTTGTAAAGGCTACACGTTTAGTTAGACTTGGCAAGCCAGATAACCGATTTGATAATTGGGGAGCAAGAATTTCAGAAGTAATTACTGGCTGGTTAGGTCAAAAGAAGGTCTTGAAGGATAGAGTTGCTGGTGGAATCCATGTAATGATGTTCTGGGGATTCCTGATGTTATCAACCGATATGTTTGATTTAGCAACTGGAAATTGGTTCTCTCATAATCTCCTGCCAGATGTCATTAACGGGCCTTGGAATATCATGGTTGAATTCGGATATTTCCTCGCTTTTATCGGTTGTACTCTGGCTTTGATTCGCCGAACAATTTTCACGCCTGATAAGTTAAAAGGAAAATCCCAAGTTGAAGGCAATGCAATTCTATTGTTGATAATGACCATTACAACTACTGCATTCGTAGTTGAGGCAGGCGAAGACGGAGTAAGTAAAACATGGGAACCAATCGGTTACTGGGTCGCTCAAACAATAATTCCAAGCACCACTATGGTAGTGGTTGCTTATTGGGCTCATATGTTGGCGATTGCATCTTTCCTTTTCCTAATTCCACTTTCAAAGCACATGCACTTAGTGATGGCTTTTCCAAATGTATTCTTCCACGATATGACTCCGATGGGAACTATGCTTCCTTTGGCGATTGGCGAAGATGGAAAGGCAGTACCTTTGGATGATTTGGATATTGAATCATTTGGAACTGTTAACTATACAGATTTGTCGTGGAGAGATTTAATCGATGGCTGGGCTTGTACTTCTTGTGCTCGCTGTCAAGATGTCTGTCCTGCTTATGCCTCGGGTAAACCACTCAATCCTATGACGGTAATACATTCGCTCAGGGGTTATGCTAACGACCATTATGATACGCTAATCGCTGGCGAGGTGCCAGAAGAAGACATCATCGCACGGCTTGATGAACAAGCGATTTGGGCTTGTACTACTTGTCATGCTTGTGTTGAGGCCTGTCCAATTTACATCGACCATGTGCCGAAACTTACCGATGCTCGCCGCCATCTGATGATGGAAAGAATGGAGTTTGACCCAGCGGTTGAAGATACTATCATGCCTTTGATGGGTGCTATTGAAAATATTGAATCTGATTCAAACCCATATGGTATACCATCGCATGAAAGAGGCGACTGGGCTGAAGGTTTGGATGTTAAAGTCGCAGAACCGGCCGAATATAT
>DUCL01000030.1 GCA_012959845.1 Candidatus Poseidoniales archaeon | reverse complement strand
AAGCCGCAGCTCCCGACATACAGAATCTAATATTTCCACCGAATCGGGCACGCACCTTGCTCCAAACCAATTTGTCCCAGAGTTTGTCAAAGAAGCCGCTTGGTGCAACAGCGTCACAATCTACGCCAGACTTTGCGATTCTCTTCGCAGCAGATTTCTGCGCGTTACTAATAAATATCTTCTTCAAACCAGTGGCACTTTCGAATTGACTGTTAACACGGTCGTAGAATTTACTCCAAACTCTTGGCACAGCAATCAAAACTGCTGGCTTGATTTCTTGGCATTCATCAGCAATTCTTGTCAGGTCAGAAATTAAGTTGATATGAACTCCAGAACGGATCATCCAATGTAAATCAAAAGTCGAACCGAATGAGTGAGCCCATGGTAGGAATGCAGCATTCTTGTCACCGACATAAATTGTGAATGTTGATTGGACACAAAGAACATTGGATAATGTATTCCAATTGGAAAGCATTACACCTTTCGGATTACCAGTAGTTCCAGATGTGTAAATTAGAGTATTAAGCGCAAATGGGTCATCTGCAATTTCAATATCTGCAGCACCACGTCCAGCACTAACAAATTCTGACCATGCGTGAACTGTTACTCCTTCGGGAGGTAGTTCATTTGCAGGTTCATTACCAATCAGTAGTACTCCAGCAGCCGGCCAACCAGCAGCATCTGCTGGCATTGATTTGACCAATTTGTCCAATGTTGCCGAATCCTGAATTGCGATAAGTGATGGTGCGGAATCGTTCAAAATGTATGCCCATTCTTTAGGATGTTGATGAGTGTACATTGCTGTATAAGCCGCGCCGATTGCATTTGCTCCATAGGATAATGCTGCCCATTCTACTGAATTATTGAGAATCAATGCGACTCGGTCACCCTTTGCGACTCCAACGGCATTCAATTGCTTACCAACTGAAGTTGCCAATTCACCAAATACATTGTAAGTTAAATGAACTCTATCCATTCCCTTTTCTGGAATATATCCGAAACAATCCAACTCACCAAAGCGTCCAACACTTGTCATCAACATTTGGTATAATGTTCGAGGGTCATCTCCTTCAGGTATCTTCCATTGTCTATCATCGGATTGCTTTTCCCACGCCATTTGCTGCTCTGCCATATACATCAAGTGTCGCGTCTAACACTTAAAGAATAGGCCGGTTATTCAATGGATAATTTTCCACTATTGCAAAATTATTCTTCATCTTCACGACGAGTTGCGAAAATAAATCCGGCACTGATCGCTGCAATAGTTCCTGCTACTCCAATAGAAGGCAGGCCACCACCGCCACCGCTTGAACTTCCACTACTATTGGACATAATCAGAACAGTTGTAGAACCAATATTTCCATAATCTGTGCCGTCATATGCTGCTACTACACATGTTACAAAGTCTCCAGTTGTATAACCAGTAGATAACACCGAACCAACAGTTGTTGTCGACATACCGTTTATTGTCCAAGTAACGCTTGACATATCTGGGTCGTTATCAAGATCAGAATATGAATATGAGCATGTCAATACATTACTTTCTGTTGGCGAAGACGGGGCAATAATAACCGATGAAATCTGAGGAGCAGTGTTGTTGGCAGCTAATATGGTAAAACAGGTGTTTCCACCATCATCGGTTACATAGGTACCGTATTCATTCAGATTACCAATGACACAATAATCTCCTTCTCCAAGTCCGCTTATGATATCAGTGAAGGATGAGTAGGTTTGACCTGCAGTCCAAGTCCATGAACCTGCATATGACCACCAAGTCGTAACACCAACCTCGGTAACATAATATTCCAATGTGTATTCATTTCCAATTATGGTGCAATTAACATAGAAACTTAGTTCTTGATTATCCCATGACTGATAGATTAAACCATCTGTCCAACTGAATACTGAAAGCAAACTACTGTTATTTCCACAAGGGTTTGTTGAATTGTTACCACCAGTATTGTTGCCACCAGTATTGTTACCACCAGTATTGTTACCACCAGTATTATTGCCACCAGTATTGTTAGAATTAATTGTGAAGCAAGAAATATCAGTATCAACAGGCATGAATATGCCATTATCAAAAACCTTGAACAACGCTTCCCAGCAGTAATCACCAACTGGTAAATTTAATGATGAATAGTCCACAGTTCCATACATACTGCCTTGTATATTTATTGGGAACATCCAATATCCGTCAGTTCCCATATTTTGGGCACCGGTCCAGGTTGGCCAATACCAACTTCCACTATGGACTTGAATATCAAAATTTGAACCCCCTGAACTATTCAACCATGCTGTTAGTGACATTGATGTATTGGAAGGGATCCAGCATGTTATCAAGTTACCATTGAATTGGTCTCCTACATTGTATACAGAATTCACACCTGTAATATTTACTGAACCATCAACTATCTGCATAGAACTCATACAACTAGTGGCGTTACCACCAGTATTGTTGCCACTGGTGTTGTTACCACCAGTATTGTTGCCACCGGTATTGTTGCCACCAGTATTGTTACCACCGGTTGTCGAGTTCATGATATCAAAGCAAGAAGATACAAAATCAACGAAACTATATGCCGTACCAGTCCAAATGACGAGGGTGGAATGGATACAGTAATCGCCAGCGGGAAGTCCTGTCCAAGTGGGATTGAATGATTCCCAATTATTCAGTGCAGTCCAGTTCCATTCTCCGTCGGCATGTTCAATATTGGTATTGTATTCTACGACTTCGTAGTCCAATTGGTAAGTTTCACCAATAACCGTGCAGTTGACGAAGAAATTCCCAAAAACACTATCGCCTACTGTATAGGTAGTTGCATCAGTCCAAACCATTAGATCAGTCAAATTGCTATCATTTCCACAATTGCTGCTATTATTTCCACCAGTATTATTGCCAGTGCCATTGACAATTGTAAAGCAAGTTTCCTCAAAGTCTAAGAAAACCCCATCTTCGTACAAAGTGGCATTTAAACAATAATCACCTGCACCAAAATTTGCATTATAATCGTAGAATTGCATAGGATTCCACTGTGCAGTCCATCCGAACCACGGGCTACCTCCATAGAGAACAGTTGTTGTATTACGAAGCCACGAATCAATAGTGTAGTTATTTCCAAGAATTGTGCAATTTACATCATAGCCCATATAGACGGTATCGCCAACTGTATAGGTAGTTGCATCACTCCAAATCACCATATCTGTTAGGTTGCTGTAATTTCCGCAATTACTGTTACTACCAGTATTGTTGCCACCAGTATTGTTACCACCAGTATTGTTACCACCAGTATTGTTACCACCAGTATTGTTACCACCGCTACCACTTGAGTTCGTTAATGTAAAGCAAGGGTAATCAGAGTCAACATAAGTGGAAGTTCCACTAGTTACGTCCCAAAGGGTTGCATTAACACAATAAGTGCCTGCAGTCAAGTTAGACCATGCTTCACTCATGTACTCATGGTTATTCGTTTCACTCCAATTCCAAAATGAGTAACTGGACCAGCCACCTGCATTAGCATTAATAGTAGCCTCAAGAGTGTAGTTATTTCCAATAACAGTACAATTGACATCATAGTAACCATATACTGCATTTGTCCATGTACCCCAAGTTGACGAGTCGGTTGAAGCCCAAAGATCGGTTAGGGATGAGTTTGAACCACATGAAGTATTGTTTCTTGCAGAAGTTAGTGATGGAATCTCAACATCTGTTTCAAGTGTTTCATCATTATCAGTGGCTGGTATTTGAGCAAATCCATTTGATAGAATTTGCACAAATAATAAAATTGCAATCATAGTAATTGATACTTTCCGCATGTGAAATGCTCGCTTTAACAGTATTTAAATTGATATTATTATTCAAAAAACACAGAAAAATTACTATCCCAATCAATGTTTGCAGCCTCAAACAAATGCATTGGAGATTCGTAGGCATTCAAATCGCCAGACTTACGTATTTTCTTAGCACGCTGGCTAATCAGTTTCCAAGCAGTTTTCTCACCAATTCCAGGAATTGCTTCAAGTTGCTTTTGTGATACACGATTGTGGTCGAGGTTAATCTCAACACCAGTGATTGAACGAGCGCCATGCCCAGTAACGATGATGTCGGATTGAGATTCTAATGGAATATGGTATTCAACTCCAATTAGTATCGGATATGCGCCAATTTGGCGGCCAAAGGTGATACCGGCATTTCCTCGACATGTTTCGCCCGTGTGTGATTCTGTTTGATGTGCTGCAAGCCGAGTGCGCCCATCATGAGTTTCCCAATGCACTTCGCATAACTTATTACCCAAAGGGAATAACTCTTCAAGTAATGGCCCATCAATGGTATTGCGTACAGTGTTTTTGAATTTGGAGAAGAGTTTTGAGTCAATTTCTTGAAAACCTTCACCTTCAACTTGACGAATATTGATTCGACGTAATAACAAACCCTCATTGCGAATCTCATGTAAGAGATCTAAGTTCATGTCATATGTAGTGGAAGATTCACCATTTAATCCTGCAATAAAGTTGAGTCCTGGCAATAGTTTAGGCAATCCTCTTTCACCGTGTTGTCTACCATATTTGTTGATTAGACGAATTGCACTTTTCAGTTGGCCAGCATCACAATTAAGCCAATTTGCTTGATGGACATTAGGGTCTGCTGATTCTAAACCGAATGATAGAACTGCACCATCTGATAAAGTTTCAACTAATGTTTTTGTAATCTCTTCAGAAGGTTCAAGATGTTCAGCAATAATAGATGGATTTGCATTATCGGTATGGAGGATTCCAAGACGTTCATCCTCCCTTAAGCCATGTAGCAACTTAGCAATTGGTTGAGGGTTTGGAATTGGATATTCGAGTTCCTTAACACCTTCTGCCATGTAGGTATATGTGTCGGTCATTCCACCCAGACGAACATGCTCAACTCCAGCATCATGAGCAAGACGAACTTCTTTGATGATATCTTCAGGTGTGCGCCAAATCGGTACACCCTTTTTTGGTTCAATACAGAACTTACAACCTCGCTTGTAGCGAACACATCCTTGGTAGACCTCAACTTCGTAGGTCAGTGGTCCTCTGTTTTCTTCATCACCTAAATCCGGATGTTGGGTCACAGCCTTACTACTTGCACCATAATGAGCCCACTGTGTCCATTGTTCGGCAGTTCTGCGACAATGTTTCCATTGTCCAGTCTGTATGAAATTGGAAAGGGTAGCATCTGTATCTTGTACTGCCAAAAATAGGTTGCTGCGCAATGGATTCCAGCCTTGCTGACGCCATCCACGGATTGCCCATCCACCGAATATGGCAGGGATACTGAGAGGTAATTCACGAATAATATTACGAGTTTCTTTCAATGATATTGGAGTGCCTCTCAAATATCTTCCCGGAACAATTGCACCAGCAATACAAGCGATTCCACAAATGTTGGATAGCCGTTTTGTTACAGCATCTTCTCCTTCAGTGCGTACAAAATCTCGCCACTGGTCAATAGTGAAGTAATCGTATTCTATTTTCGCTTGTTCTAGAACTCCGCATAAGTAGCGGATATGAAATCCAACATAGGGTGGAACACCGAAAGCAGCTGGTTCATCCTCATATCCATCGAGGACCAACCATCGTGAGGATGTTGACTCGACCATGATGTCAACTCATATCTGCTCAATATCATTCTTTCTTATGATTTGGGCGGCGGCGAGGTTTCTTTGCATCCTGTTCTTCTTCACGCATTGCTTGAAGTTCACGCGATGTTTTTGCAGGGTTGCCATCTCCACCTTTGGCAGCATGAGTACTCTTTTTCCCACCTTGGGCGATGTCAACTTTGATTTTGCGGCCCATTAATTCTGAACCGTTCATCTTGGCAACGATTTCTTCACCTTTGTCACCTTCTGCGATCCAAATAAATGCGAATCCCTTTGGCTTGCCAGTATTTCTATCGGTTGCCAAAGCCATTCCATTAATGGTTGCAGTACCTTCAAAGTGCTTTTTGATGCTCTCTTCAGTGGCCTTGAATGGTAAGTTTCCAACATATACTTTAGTTCCTTCAGGGTCCTTTCTCTTGTTATTTCCCTTCTTACTATCATCATCAGCATCCTTGACAGCAATTCTACGTCCGCCAAGTTTGTGACCATTTAGAGCACCTATTGCAGTGGTTGCCTCATCCTTGCTTGAGAATGTGATGAAGCCAAATCCTTTGTTTGGAGTTCCATCACCAGCAGGTAAGAAACAATCTTTGACAGTTCCATGTTTCTCAAACATTTCTCTAATCTGTTCAGTTGTAATCTCTCTTGGTATTCCACCAACGAATAAACGAGTTCCAGGTGCTGCCTTTTCACGACGTTGGCCGCCTCCGCTACCGCCTTCTCCTTCAAATCGGAAGTAACTTCTTTCGCGACCATCTTCGCGTACATCTGCAGCAATGAATGTTGCACGACCTGCAGGACCCTTTGCGAATAATGTTTCAGCAACCTTACCCCATCTCTTTCCAGGATTGTTTAGAGCACTTGCACCCTTCTCAAGTTCGGCCCATCCAGCAGCAAAATTATCTGCTAATGCTCTAAATGATTGATAGTCACAATTTGGACATTTTACATTCCAATCTCCATTTTGCTCTGCGATTAAATCGCTTCCACAAGGAGGGCAAATAGCGTGTAATACTCCGCAATCATCTCTATCTCTAAAATTAATACTGACAATAGGAGAAACCTTGGTAACTACTGCACGACAGATATCTCTGCGACGAACAGCATCACTTGTTTGGTGCATGTATCTATCAACCAAATCTGTAACACGGAATTGACCATATAATTGGTCGGGAGTAATACTACCAGTTTGACCTTCAACAACAAGGATTTGAGCCTCTCCATTCTTCTCGTTTAATCTAGTGATCTCACAAATTACAGTATCGCCAATATTGGCAGTGGTAATCATTTTTGTTGCTG
>DUCL01000029.1 GCA_012959845.1 Candidatus Poseidoniales archaeon | reverse complement strand
TCCCAGTTTGTTAGGGTAATAATTGCAACAGTAAATCTACCTTTGTTATCCAATTTGACACTAGTGGAAATTTCATCGACTCTAAAATCACTAACTCTTGCTTTTAGAACACCACCAATACCGGTGGTTTTGGTAGCAAATCCTTCTAGACCAATGGCTTGTGCCAATGGGTCTTTTTCACTCAAATAATCGCCTCGTTTAGAGGGTTAATGAATCAAATTCACTAGTGATAGAATTAATTATTTCCTTAAGGATTTTTTCTGCATTATTCTTACCAGTGGTGCGAATGTAGAATTCGGGGTCATCTAATTCTGGGTGGCCTGGGAAATAATTTGCATATTCGACTTTGTCGTGTTCGTTGATGCGCTCACGTAGCATTTGGAGAGCGGTATGGCTCTCACCAATGATACGCAGTTTTAGCTCATTTTTTTCTCGGAGGAGTAACTTAACAGGCATGATGACCACTCCGGCCTACGGCGCTTCTCCTTTGAACCTTGTGGATTGTCAGCCATTCAATGGATAATACTTATCGGAATCAAACTTTGAATATTGAGTCCCTTAGAATATGACTAAAACTCTTGTTTTAGTTATCTTGCCACCAACTCACTTTTGAACCCTCATGCTTTGGACGATGTAATGGATACCGATATGATGGAAGCCAAGGTGGCGAGCATGTCACATTATATCCGTCGAGGAGCAATTCCATTTTTGGTGCTAGCAGGATTGCTTACCGCCACATTTGCAGTTAACTTGATGACAGATCCTCCCACATTCAAAACTGATTTGTCAGAATTTGCGCCAGAGTCTGAAAACCAACAGGCACACCAAAGAATTCATCAATATTTTCCAAATGAGACTAGGCCCTTTTTCGTCCATGTAACGTCTGATGATGGGGGCAATATCCTCTCACTTGAGAATCTTCAATTAATGGCTCAGCATCTAGAGCAATTGCAAAATAGCACAATTGTTGATGGTAAAAACAAAATTCCAGTTTGGACCGCCGCTCCTAGTATTGTACAAATAAGCCTAGATGAAGAAGCAAATGGTACTAAGTTAGCCGATATTGAAAGTTGGAACCAAATGATAGACCTTATTTTGGAAGATGATGTGGAATGCCGCCTTACTTCTGATGACCAATTGTTAAGTGCCGCAACCTATGCATCTTCTGCATTATTGAATCAGGATTTAGATATCTCACCTACCTGTTCATACCTAGAAAGTGGTACAGGAGACGGAACTCCAACCGCTTCATCAACATTATGGGTGCTGGAAGTAGATCCGAATATGGACACACAATATAGAAAATTTTTTCAAAACCAAATGAGAGATGAATTTGCTAAATTATCAGAAGAATCAGAATTGACATATGGTGTGATAAGCCTTGATTTGATATCCCATGATATCGACAAAGGAACATTTGATAATTTAGCAACACTAATATTGTTAGCATTAATTGTTGTCATTATTCTCTTATCCATCGCTTTCAGGTCAATGAGAGGTGTTATTTTTCCCCTAATTGGGCTATCTTCAGCATTGATTTGGACTTATGGTTCACTCAATATGATAGGTGCACAATTTAGTGCACTTGAGGTTGCAGTAGCGCCACTTGTTTTGGGATTGGGTATAGATTATGCAATACATTTGCAAAGGGCATATGTTTCCATTCGTGAAGAATATCCCGAACCTGCAGAAGCGTGGGCGCGAGCATGTACTAGGCTAAGTGTGCCGTTATTGTTGGCGGTAATTACTACTGTAGCAGCATTCCTTGCAAATATGATATCTCCGCTACCCCCACTAGCAACCTTTGGATTGGCATTAGCAATAGGAGTGATATGTGCCTTCTTATCCGCCACATTAGTCGTTGGTTCATTGCACATTATCTTTGATGCGCCTCTAAGGAATTCTTCTAAGAATTCCATTACATTACCTAGGGCCACCAATTTCTTAGTACGAATTCAGCAGAAGCAACAAGTTCCAATAATTCTTGTTGCAATAATCATTTCAGGATTGTCTATAGCAGGGGCCTCCACTCTAGAAACAGATTTTGACCTTGGTGATTTCATTGATCCAGATATGCCAATCATGTCGGTTAGAGATGACTTATCGACATCGTATGATAGCGCTGGGTGGAAGATGGTTTACATATTGATGGAACCATTGGATGGAGAGGACGTAATTCCCGATGATGAAATATTATTAAATCAATTACGGGGTTTACATGCAGATTTAGAATCTAATCACGATGTAGTTGGTACAGATGGAAGAACATCTTCACCTTCATATGACGGCCCATATGTGGTTCTAAGAGACGCTATTTTGAGGGATTCATCTTTTGGTGATGCCCACAATATGGAAGTATTTGCTGGAGAGGTATATGTGCTGGACCATAATAGTCAACTTGATTTGGGAGCGGCATTCTCAAATCTATCTACTAACCAAACAGTAGCCGATGCTTTGAGTGGTGAAACTTGGGAAGAGCGAGTGCAAAATACTGTAAATCTTCAGGGAGAAGATATTGTTCATCTTAGAACCGAAGTCCGGGTGGAAGCCGCTACATCATCACAATCTAAGAGAGTTGTAGATAATTTTGAGAGAATGCTTGGTTCAAATGAAGAAAGTGGGACACTTCGTGCAACTCTAAGTGGGCATGGGCAAATTTACATCACCGGAGACTTGGTCATATTGCAGACAGTATTGGAAGGGTTAAGTGAGAGTCAATTGGAATCAACCCTAATCTCTTTGGTTGTTTCTTGCGCAGTATTATTGATATTGACAAGAAGAGTGCTACCAGCAATTATTGTTCTATTCCCTGTTGGGCTATCATCGCTGTGGGTAGTTGGTTCAATGGCTGCTCTTGGATTAAAATGGAATGTATTGACTGTGATGGTTACTGCATTAACATTAGGAATTGGAATCGATTATTCAATACATATGTGGAGACGGTTTGAAGTTGAATTAGAACGTCAAGAAAATCATTGGGAGGCTTTGCGAGCAGCCTTGTCAACAACAGGAGTTGCATTAATTCTAAGTGCATTGACTACTGCATTTGGCTTCTTAGTGTTATTATATTCACCTATGCCAGTGATACAAGATTTCGGATTAATTACCGCAGTAACCGTATTATTTTCACTAATTCTGGCTCTAATATTGCTACCAGTTCTGGTTGAAATGGTTGAGCGTGGAAAGGAAATTGGAAAAATATCCTGAGCGATTACCTGATAGCAAGAGCATCCACTATTTCTTGCATCTGGATACCTTGTTCTTTTGCCACAAGTGCTAGACACATCCAGTTGGTAGCAACCGCGAGTGCTTTCTGCTTTCGATTGGCTCTACGCTCAACTTCTTCAATATTAATTTTTGAAGCTTTTGCGATAAATTTAGTTAACCTCTTGCTCAATTTATCTCTCGGGTCAGCACTATTTCCGCCACTGGTGCTAATATTTGTTTTTTCTATCGGCGTGAGCGCGGGAGCAATCGGTTCAGCAACTTGTTTTTCTTTTGCTTCCGCCTCATCAATCATTTGCACTGAAACAGGATGTGTCAAGCGAGTAGGGCGAGGGAACCATCCCAATGGTGCGGTAATGCCTGAAATGCTAATACTCGGTGCAAGAGATTTCTCTGGCCCACTTAACCATCCAGCAGAGATTAAAGATTGAACTGCGATTTCTGCATCATCCGGAGATAACCATTCCATGTCAAACGACAATATGCGTTCAACATCAAGTGCATCAAGCGGCTTTCCATCACGAAAACAAATAGCGAGAACTCTACGAACATCTTCAACATCAGCGTTCCCCATGATTACTACATGAATAGCCGACATTCAATAAGTTGAGGGATGAAAAGTTCCAATCATTCTACGCGAGTGAAAGTTTTGTCTTCATTTAATAACCACTTACCGCATGTTTCTCCGGAGTAGTATGTTGCATCCGAAGTATATTCATAATCGCCACCACCTGGCAATTCTGACCAATCATCAACAGTGGTTGAAATTGGATGAGGCATCTGATTTTCATCATCATTTGATTCCTCAGCACTTTCTGCTGTTTGTGGAATAAGTGAATCAAGAGCGCCAAAATGTGCAGCAGCCATAGCCTGCAAATCTGCTTCCGGTTGAGCTGGTAGAATTTCTTGGCTTGGATTTGTAGGTGCGCCTGTTGGACCATTGGATGCTGAAGATCTAGGTGGTCCATTCTTTGGTTTTGATTTAGACGGAGGCCCATTCTTTGGCTTTGCTTTGCCTCCACTCTCACCCGCTGCCTTTACTGTGCCTGGAGGGCCAGTCTTTGGCTTGGAATTGCTGTCTATTGCTGGAGGCTCACCCTTCGAAGAACTATTTTCAGATTCGAGAACAAGTTCATCCAAGTCAGTTCTCTTTCTTTTGAGGAATATTACAGTACCAATCAGTGCAAAGACACTTCCACCTGCTAATGCTATTGTTGTGGATGAAAAGCCCTGTGAGCGTCCATCATAATCCTTTGTCCATACGTTATTTTCTTCATTTAATTCCCAAATCAATTGTTCATCATCAACTGAAATTAGTAATGTCCATTTCCCATTAGGAACTGTGATTCTTGAATTCATAGTAACGGAGGTATTCTCTCCCAATTCATCCAGTAATTGGCGCCCTACGATTGTTTTCTCATCACCTTGAACAATGAAAACACTGAGATTGAAAGGCTGTTGTATTTTCTCTCCTGCATTGATTAATTCCACTTTGAGTGATAATTTAGAACCAGCAGAAGCCTCTCCTGAAATTTTAATATCACCTAAATCTAAATCAGGGCCGATATCATTCAAGGTGCTTACCAGCCATGGTGATAGTTCACTATTTCCATTTTCTGAATAGAGTTGCCAACCTGCATCATCATAACCCTCTGCCCAGCATGCAATTTGCGCTTGATTTGACAATAGTGAAGGGTCACCCGAATCACTGAAGTCAAAATCAAATGCAAACATTGTTTTGCCGTCAAATATTGTACTTGATTCTCTAGAAAGTGTGATTGGTTGCCAATTTTGTTCTGTTGACCTCACTTGACAGGAGAGAGATAAATTGGAACTCCAAGATTGAGGTTCATCAATATTGACTCCAATCTCCACATTGTCAAGATGATATCTTGATATTCCACTGGTCAATTGTGATTGCAATATAATTGGGGCATCAGCATCGACAACGATATTTGGTAAAGGAATGACAAGTAATTCTGATGCATCCAACGGGTCCCAGATACCGATTTGTGCATCATTGATGAGCCCACTTTCAATTGGTGTTGGGATTGATAATGATAATTGACCATTGACAACATTTGCGGTCAGTCCGCCCTGCCATCTTTCATTTTGGATTTTTCCGGACCAAATAACGCCCAATTGTCCATTGTAATATTCTCCTGAAATCAAGTGTTTTACCGATGCTTCAATTTCAATTCTATCTCCTGCCATTAATTTTGGTGAATCACCTAGAGTACCATTTACTCGCCCGGTGACATCCATCAAACTTTGAAATTGAACATCTAATCCTCTCTCAAGTGACCATTGCCCCTCTTGTGAGATACGAGTTGCACCATCATAATCGCGAACAATAACATCGATTTCACCTGTAATTAGTCCGGCATTTGTTAGTGTCCAATCAACAGTAGCCCACATTTCTACAGTCATTTCATCTCCAGAAATTGTCATTACGCAGTTGGAGGAATTTACCAATAATCTAGCATCCAATGAACTACAAATTCCTTCATGTGGTAAATATTTGATACCGAGACTTGAATCGCCACCCAATTCAATTTTAAATTCACTAAGGTCTTCAATTTCGTTTGAATCACTGGCTGTAATCCTCCATCCTATTTGTCGAGTTGGTTCAAATCTCGGAGTGCCAGTAACATTTTCACCCAATGTACTAATCTCACTGATTATCGCTTTTTGTGGTTGGCGACTAATCCACCATGAGGTTCCATTCTCGGCAGAAGTTTGCGGCAATAAATGTCCAGAAGTATCAACTCCACTCAGTAAGGTACGTACAATTTGGTGATCACCATTTCCACTATCATTTACAGTCACATTCAGATACCAAATATTGCCGATATTAACAATTGAGAAATTTTTCTGTCGGTATTCACCTATCTGTGATATTCCATCTAATGGGTTACCATTTGTTCCATCATCAATATCTTCTATCCAAACTGCCATTTGAGTTGTATTATTTGTGAATCCACCAACATCATAAATTTGTATCCCAAATAATCTATTAGCATCTTTGTTGATATATTCTCCATCAGCAATAGTCGCTGATAGCATTACTGGTACTTCAATATTCAAAATAAATTTGTGCGGTGTTTCGTCAACATTTAGAATCAAATCATCCAAAGTGGTTGCTTCTATCCAAATATTTGATTTTCCAGAGACATTTTCTGGAAGCGTGTATTCAATATCTGTTTCTTGACCTATATTTAGGACAAACCAACTTGTTGTAGCATTATTCCAAACATCATTTCCTTGTTCTGTTTGATTAAATTCTAGTATGTCTAAGTGAACACGTGCGCTAATTGTTCCAGATAATAATTGATTTCCGGAAGTAGTGAAGTAATTTTCAACAACTAAATTTAGTTTGGTCAATTCTGGAACTACCTCATCCTCTTGAAGTGTATAGTTGCCTATGCTTGTAAAATTTGCAGTGACTGATTTTACTCTCACATCCACTTCTTTGTCGATGCTTATTGGTGTTGGATGGCTATATGTTGTATTTCTTAGACCAACTGTTTTTACCTGTATCAAAATATAGTCGGTAGCAAGACCTTCAGATAATGAAAATTGCCAATCCATAAGTTGACCATCTTGATTCACCAAACCCTCCTGTACAGATGTTTGCGGAGAAAGTAGCATTGAATCCGGGTCGTCTACTGAAAACGAGGCGCTAACTTCTGACCAAGTAATAGTTGTCCATTGCGAAGCAGGTTCCTTGAATCCTTGAGAATTTGCTGAAACAATTGATAATTGGTATTGTGCTGCATTTGTATATGCGTGGTGATGCGTAGTAAAGGATACTGGTGCAGCATTTGGATGCATTGTGCTTGGGATAGTGGAGGTAATTGCGACATTTTCGCTAATAATTTCCACATTATCTAAATCAGGGGTTGACCAATTATCCATTGCAGTGGTTGTATATTTTATTCTATACTGCATGAAAGAAGAACCCTCACTTAATATGCTGAGTGAGTGATTGGCAATTCCAACAAATTCGGGAATGCTGGTATTTGCTCCAACCGGCTGCCACGCATTCATTCCTACCGCTACAACATCTGGACCGGATTTGTATTGCATTTGTAAGTCAGTTCCATAAGGAGTAGTACCATCAAGCGTCATCCACATTGGAGTGGCAGAACCTTGTGATGAATATCTCA
>DUCL01000028.1 GCA_012959845.1 Candidatus Poseidoniales archaeon | reverse complement strand
GATGCTGGTAAAGCCTCGGTTAAATCCATCGCTTGGTGCGACGAAATCTGCACATTCTCCATCACTCATTTGGTGTACTGTGAGAACTCCATCTTGGCGCTCATAAACTCGTGGAAGTATTTCTTCTAAGGTTAGACTATCAAGAACTTCTTGGTTTTCCATGATGGTTTGATAGGCCACTTTGTGGCGAATGTCAACTCTTCGTGGGTCATCATAATCAAGATTCCAATATCCTGAAGGAAGGTTGAGCCATGATTGAACTCCTGGAATGTTTAGCCATGTATGTGTTACAGTTCTTACAGTTGCATTGACTTCTCTTGCTGTCATATAGTAGCCTTCAAGGAATAGTTCCTTGCCGATTACTGGGTCTGAACGATTTGTGATATCAAGGACTGTGAATTTTGTCAGGCCCTCAGTTCTCCATCCTTGATAGCCGTCAGTCCAACCCAGTTCAGCCCGAAGTGGACTATCCGCTGGTACGCTCCAAGGAGAGACGGTGGAAATAACCACCAATCTATCGCCGTCTAGCATCATTGCTTGTGGCGTTCCTTCTATTGTGAAGTTCGATTCATAGGTGATTGTTCCAAAGTCTGGGACTCCAAGGATTTCTAATCTGTTGCCGTTAAGGAAGTAGATAAAATATCCATCTGTCTTGACGAAGTCGGCTTCATCAACACCTTCTTCTTGATTGTTGGTGCCTGAGAAATCTTTGCCTTCTTCTCTAGGCGGAGATGCACTTCTTGTTTGGCCGTTTGACGCGCCTGCGGTTGCACCATCCATTGCCATCTCAGCAGTATCGTCCATCCAAAATCCACCATAATAGTACACTTCTTCAGCCGCCTGCAAGATTTGTGTTCGGTATTCTTCAGCGATTGATTGTTTGAGGCTTTCTTCTAACGTCTGACAATCAGCAAAACCACTTAGTTGGGGGTTGTTTACTGTTCGGGAAACGACGGTGGACCAATCGCTTGGCAGAGTTACATCGGGGGTGTCTATTGGCTCATCGATGACTCCGGTACAACCGGATACCAACATCATTGCAAGGGCCATTATTGCGACAACTTTGTTACTAATCATAGATATCGCTCGTTCTTCTTCCTTTTAACGAGTTGGTATCCTTGCTTGAACCGTTGCGGAAATAGTGCAAATAGTAGCAGAATCGGTCAATTTTGTGACCCGAGAGGGGCGCATTCATTTGTAAGAAGAATTAGCCCAAACCGATTAGCATGAGTGGTAGAGGTTCTTCTAAGGGTTTCTTTCGTAAGTGGGTAATGCGCCAATATTGGCGTATGCAACAATCTCAAGCAGTAGTTAGTTTGTTATTATGGGGCACGACCATCACACTATTGTTATGGCCATATATCAGTTGGAGATTCGATCCTAATTCCACCTTTGCAGGCATTCCATTCACTTATTTCGGCTTGGCTTCAATTTTCTGTGGTGTGATGTTTGGCGTATTTTTTGTCGGATTTCTCTATGATAATGTATTCTCATTGTGGACTGAATGGCGAAGTGTTGACATGGAAAGAAATCCATATGTTACATATGCGCAAACTCCCAACTGGACTATGATTACGGCAATGCAAGCTGAAAATTTGAAGCGGAGAGCCGGGGATGATGAAGAATTGGTATCTCAGATGGATTGGGTACTAAATTGGTGTTCAACTTATTCAAAGGGCGAAATGTGGGCTCGTGCGATTCAACGTTGGGATGCAGATTTAGGACAAACACCAACATTTTGGTTTACTGATGATGAATCAATGCAATCTGCTCGAGATATCAAATTTGAAGATGAGGCATGAGTATGTCTTCTCATATGGAAATCGAAAGACGATTTCTGGTTGATGGGCGTTCACAACAGCCTTGGAGAAATCAAGCGCAAAGTATTCACAACATTGAACAATATTACCTGCAGGCATCTAATTTGAATTTAGATGAAGAAGGCAACTTATGCTTATCAGATGTAATAATGGTTAGACCTAGCCAGGAAGAAATTGACATTTTTGAATCTGGGGCGGATTGGATTCCAAGAATACGTATCAAAGATGGTATTTCAATTTTCACAGTAAAGGGACCGCGTAAAGGGGCGAGCGGTTTGGAATTGGAATGGGTTGTTGAGGATGCTGCTGCGGCTTCCGTCCTTCGATGGGGTCCGTTTCCCAATGTCAAGAAAACAAGATATTGTGTGACTGGCGCTGATGGATTGGTATGGGAAATCGACGAGTTTGAAGGCGCCTTGGCTGGACTTATTCTTGCAGAGGTTGAACTATCTTCTGAACAGCAGGTTGTTGAACTTCCGGCTTGGGTTGGTATCGAGTTAACCGGTTTGAGAAACTGGTCAAATGCAGCACTGGCTGACACGTTAATGGCAAATCTGTGAATCAGTAACTGTTCAGTGCCAATATTACTCGCTCTACTTCATCATCCCTCATCTCATGGAAGACTGGAATTGCTACTAATTTGGTAGAAATTGAATCTGTCGTTGCCATATTGATGTTATGCTGTGGATGATTTGTGAAAACCGGTTGTTTGTGGCAAGGGATGGGGTAGTGAACTCTGGCATCTATCAGCTCTTCATCCATATGTTTGCAAAAAGCATCTTCATCTTCAACTAAAATGCAAAATTGATGCCAGGCGTGTTGGCTATTCTCCCTGATTTTAGGCATTCTCAATTTTTCATTAGCCCCGCATTCTTGTAAATATCTTGTAGCAATCTCTCTTCTTCGTTGTAGCCAATAATCAAGTCGCAATAATTGCACTGAGCCGATTGCGGCTGACACTTCGGACATTCGTAAATTACTACCCAGATGTTGAACTTCAATTCTTGAACTGCGTCCATGGTTAACGATGCCGTTCAATCGCTCAACATAGTGTTGTTTGCTGGTGGTAATCATCCCTCCTTCACCACCAACGGCCATGTTTTTTGAAGGGAAAAAGGAGAAGCAGGCGATGTCTCCTATCGCTCCTGTGAATGTCTTTTTACCGGCCTCATCAGTAATTGAAGCGCCATGTGCTTGGGCTGCATCTTCAATTAACACCAACTGATTTTGTTGACATAACTCAACAATTCGTGGGTCTATTACTTGGCCGAATAAATGTACTGCAATCACTGCCTTTGTCCTCTCTGTAATCGCTTCTTTTAGCGCTTGATAATCCATGCAATAATATTCATCGACATCAACAAAGACTGCATTTGCACCTGCGAGCGGTATTGCTGTTGCACTGGCAATAAATGTCAATGAAGGAACAATTACTTCATCACCCGCAGATATTTCTGCGATTTGTAATGCTGCCCAAAGGGCAACTGAGCCATTTTGACATGGCGTTGCTGCAAGCGCACCACAATAGTCTGCGAATGAGTCCCCGAAGGCAACATTTTGATGTCCTTTTACCCATTGTCTTGAGTCTAATGTGGCTATTGCTGCTTGGCGCATCTCATCATCCCATGAAGGACGGGCCAATGGGATGCGCAACATGATTCGGCGAAGTGGTTCGCCTCCTTGAGTCTGCTTCTCAGGCTTGCTCACTTACGCGCCTTTGAAGACCCCCAACCGGACTGGCTAGCCTATGGTGTCTAACGAAAGTACGCCCAATACCGAAGATTCGGTTGTGGATGCTGGCGAAGTTGGTACCAATTTAGCCGATTTGGTTGAAGATATTTTAGCCTCTAATTCTGATGCCATAGCCGGTTCTAATGCAACGCATAATGATGCTGAACCAACGGAAACAAAGCCGATTAAGGCCCCGGCAAAGAAAAAGAAATTCAAGCCAAAGGGCATGTATCTTGGTAATCGGCGCGATACTGGTGAGCCTGTTGATATCAGTTCCACAATATTAGCAAGACACGCTGCTATGCTCGGTTCAACCGGTTCGGGAAAAACTGTGATGGCCAAGGCTCTGATAGAAGAAGCGGCATTGGCTGGAATTCCAGCACTTATCATCGACCCGCAGGGTGACTTGGCTCGTCTTGCACTGGGGATTGAGCGGGGAGATCTTGAGGCACAGGGTGGTGATTGGGCAAGGGCGAAGAAATTGATGGATATGTGTGAAGTTCGGATTTGGACTCCGTTGCGAAGCAAGGGTTTGCCCTTGTGCATTGACCCATTTAGGGCGCCTCCTCCTGGCCTTGACCCCGAAGAAGCGATTACTGCATGGGATATGGTTGCAGCCGGTTTCACAAGCCTTGCCGGGTTTGATGTTGAAAAGTCTCAAGGCAAGGTTATCAAACCATTCCTCTATGAAATTCTTGTTCAAGGAACAAGGTGCGGATTAGATGTTGGGGACTTTCAAGCATTAGCAAAAGTAGTGCGCGAGCCACACCACGAATTCACAAAAATTCTCTATCCTCATTGCTTTGTTGAAGTGGATGAAGATGAAGATAAACTCGAGGCACCTGAATGGGAAGAGGTGATGACTGCGCATCGCTTAACCAACTTTGAAGAAAGGTTACCAAAAACTACCCGCAATGATTTGGCAAGAAGATTGTCTGCATTTTCCAGTGGTGTAAATCAACTGTTATTTTCCAATGGCGTTCCAATCGATATCAATGCCTTTGTTGAGCCGGCAATTCCAGGCAAAATCCCCCTCAATATCGTTTATCTCAACACCATTCAAGATGAGGCACAAAAGCAATATTTCGTTCAAGAATTATCTCGCGAATTATATGATTGGATGCTAACTCAACAGCCTGCTGAAGGTGAGTTGAAATTGCTATTCTTCATGGATGAAGTCGCGCCATATCTGCCTCCACATCCAAGAAATCCTCCGGCCAAGGATTTGATTAAATTAATTTTCAAGCAAGCAAGAAAATACGGTGTCGCTTGTGTTTTAGCGACGCAAAATGTATCGGATGTCGATTACAAAATTCTCGCTCAAGCAAATACCACTTTCATTGGTAGGTTTACTCAGCCGCAAGATATCGACAAAGTCCGACATTTGTTGAAAGAAAGTGGAGGGGACCAAAATTTGGTTGCTCAATTACCAACACTCGACGCGGGGCAATTCCAAATGGTCGCTCCCGATGTTGACCCTCTTCCTGTACCAATACAATGCAGATGGCTTTACACAGACCACGGTGCGCCGCTAAGTGAAGATCAGGTTGCCGAAATAACAACCGATGAAGTGCGTGCGTGGGCAAGAAGTCGTTCAAGTGGCCAATCAAAAAGTCGCGGAACCGGTGCTGCACACGCTGCAAGCCGTGGCTCTTCTTGGGCCAATAATGGTGATGATTGGGAAGTTGGAGCTGCTACGAGTATAGTTGAGAATGCTCGCATTAAGGCGGTTGGCGGAATGACTGCTGCTGCTCATGGCATCGTTGATGATTCTGCCTTTGAGGTTAGACTGATGGGTGGTCTGGCTGTACTGAGAGATGGAAGAGACCCTCTTTATACAATGCAAGCCACTGTCAATGCCGCTTCTGTTGTTACATTGGCATGGACGATGGTGGCATTGATGTTCGCGTGGAGAGATGGTGATTTGGATTGGTGGTGGCTATTGGTTTCGGCCGGTCTTTCTGGAGTCACTGGCTTGGTTATTACATTGGAGTTTTTACTTTCGCACGATGCCGAATTATTGCAGAGATTAACGCGTTTTGCTAGAACTTTTCAATTGATTTTAGTCGCTTGGTTATGGGGTTTATTGACGTGGTCAACTTGGGGCTCTCTGGATTTACTTGGAGTAGAACCTTTGCTAGAAGTTGTAGTGGTATGGCTCACCCTGTTCACAGTAATTGAATTCCTCAATCGATTCAGGCTTGGCCGGATTAGATGGAATGGTGGCTCGGCTTTGGACAAATTAGTTGGTGTAAGCGCAGTTCTTACAGAAGTTGAAATTACTGAAATGAGGGCTAATTCATCCGATATCATGGCTGGATTGCGCTGGGTATTACATGGATTCACAATGTTGTGGTTATGTATTTTATTAATTATTGGAGATAATGACCTACCTAATAATTATGATTCAATTGTTATTCAAAGTCGCCCTACTCTTTGGATTGCTTCACTATACGCGTTGATGTTCGGTAGCGAGACTTGGTTGCGCATTAGAGGTAGGATGCCAACTGAATTGGCTTCAACCTCCCCCTAAGGGGGGAGAAATGGGCGTTTTTACTAAACCGACATATAGAGGGTTGCGCGAGGGTTAGCCATGAAGGGGCGTTTTTCCGCACTGTGTATGGTCGCTGTGATGTTGTTGACAATGGTCGCTGCTCCACTTGCTGCAAGTGGTGAGCCAATGCAAGAAACAACTAGAATTGTTGAGGAAATTAGCACTGTTGGCCCTCGGGATTATCCTAATGGTTGGACTCATAGACCGGTTGTTGAAGTGTTCACTTCGCTTTCCTGCTCACCTTGTATGTCAAATTCAGAGCCTCAGGTTCACGCAATGCAAGAAATGCTTGCCCAAGATGATTCATTCACCGTTGTAACATTCCACCAAACTAATTCTGCACCAAACGACGACCCTACTGCGAGTCAAGAAGCAAAGGATCGCTATGGTTACTAT
This sequence comes from Candidatus Poseidoniales archaeon, assembly GCA_012959845.1. Lineage (GTDB taxonomy): Archaea > Thermoplasmatota > Poseidoniia > Poseidoniales > Poseidoniaceae > MGIIa-L1. The sequence goes on along the minus strand of DUCL01000028.1, from coordinate 1,007 downwards.
TCTCCAATCGGAACTCCTGATGGAGAAATCGATGGCGGATATATCCAAAGTCAAGATTTGTATTCGTCTATTGAAGAGGCTGGGGGACGTGATGTCGCACCAACTACATTGAATGTGACTCAAACCTACAACGGTGAAGGATCATTTATCCTTACTGCAACACTCACCTACATCGGTGAAGGATTCAATCCTGACCCAACCGATCCCGCCGGGTGGATTCCAGATGCCCTTGACGGTGACGTACTTGATTACGAGATTCAATTATTCATGATTGAACATGATGTCTATGCTTATTCTTCCTATGTCGATTCACTGGTGGTTACCCCGATGGTCTACAGAGGCAATGCTGGCGCTCCTGCGACCGGCTCACTTGAGGCTGGAGAAGAAACATCGGTAATGGCGGAGTGGGCGATACCTACTGAGATTACACATCCTGATGGACACAATACTCCTGGAGTTCATCCATTAGACCCAATGATCATCCCTGGTAATATCGAAGTTGTTGCCGTAGTCTATGACCAAAATGATGAGTCCAAATCCAACACACCTAATCCAAAGCAAGGATTGATTCGCGCAATTAATTCAGCAACACCTCGCTCAACAGCATATGATGCTGAGAATGAATTGCCGACGGTTGTACTTGTTGAAGAAACAACTGTTGATGGAAATGCAAATATAATGGCTTTCTTTGATGATGAGGATGGGATTGGTACTGCTTCTGTTTTCTATAATTATGAAAGTGTTAACTATACTGGTGAATGGTTTAGCCAAAACCTCGAAATTCAAGGCACTGAAATATGTGATGAAGAAGGTGTATGTTATGCATATGGTGATGCTACTGGAATCGGCTCCATTCCTGCTGTTGAAGGTAAGGCGATTTTTTACCAACTTGCTTTTGCTGATGGAAAACAAAATTACAATACTCATGAAGTCCAAGCATTTGCTGGTGGTTCAATCGTTGCCCCAGCAGCAATGGGAATTAATTTCGTACTAATTGGCGCAATCAG
>DUCL01000027.1 GCA_012959845.1 Candidatus Poseidoniales archaeon | reverse complement strand
ATCTTCTGGCGCCATACCTGCTGGTTCATCTTGCGCCACCGAAGCATTTGCTATTGGTGCTAATAATGAAAGCAACAATGGTAATGCGATAATGAATCCAAAAGAAGGGCGAGTACTGATTGCTACTGCTTTGGATGACATGCTAACGCCTTCGCGACTTCGCTACCCCTCTTGAATGCGTCGCGCAATTGAGATGTCCCCTTTAGGGGACAATCCTATCGTAACGAGATACCTCTAAACATACGCACCTGTCGCATTGTTTATGCTCGACTACGCCCCGCCAACTGATTCACCTACATGGTTGAATGAATTTTTCGGTTTTAACAACCTAACAATAACGATTTTGGCATTATTCATTCTAGCTGCAATAATTACAAGAAAATTTACAATGTGGTTTACACCGATAGTACTTAGAAAAATAATCACTTCTGACACGATAGAAGAGACTGCTGTCAAAGACTCTGATAAGGCACTTGGAACAGCATTTGGGGTTGGTTTTTCATATTTTTTATTCAATGATTTGAAACTCGCTATGGGTCAACCAGATTCAAGCATTATGATGCCCAATTTTGTCTCTTCATTAGTTCCTGCATTATTGCAATTAATAGTTGCAATCGCCATCATTATGTGGGCCCTGAGACTTGTTGAATTGGTGAAGGCAATAGTCATGGTTATCGATGATGATGATGAATTAGATGGAACGGAAAAAACACTTATTTCCGCACTCCAAAGTGCTCTACGCTTTGTTATAATTTTCGTAGGTTCTATTTTCATCGCCGATTCTTTCGGACTTGATTTGACTTCACTTATTGCAGGTCTTGGAATTTCAGGTATTGCTCTGGCCCTTGCTGCCAAGGATACAATCTCTAATTTCTTCGGCGCAGTTACAGTTCTGCTCGATCGGCCATTCAAGGTAGGAGATTGGATTGTCGTAGGTTCCTCTGAAGGTGAGGTTATTGAAATAACATTACGAACTACTCTAATTCGTACATCTACTGATACTGTGATTTCTATGCCCAATGCTAATCTAGTCAATAAGCCAGTGGAAAATTACGGTAAGCGCCGATGGAGACGCTGGCAAACTCAACTGCACTTGGATATCAACTCAGACCCGAAATCAATTGAAAACTTCTGTGATGCAGTCTTAAAAATTATTTCCAACAATGAATTCACCACCAAAGTGGATGGTTCTTTCTGTCGTGTCAGTGCGATTTCTGCTCAATCTCTTGATGTCGCCATCAACCTATATTGGGATATTTCAAGCGGAATACAAGAACGTGAACAAAGAGAACTGCTAATTCTTTCAATTATGTCACAAGCTAAGGATCACAAATTAGAGTTCTATGATGGAAGAATAAGGCAACAACGCTGATTTCATCAATATGGAGAAGGGTCTTTTGACCAATAGATTCTATTCATAATAATAGCAAATATTGCCCCCCCAACAAGCAATATCAATCCGTTTTGTCCGGCCATTGTTTGCATTTTCCATGCATAAAAACCAACTGCAATAGCCGAATAACCAACCCATTCACCTGCTTTCCACATTCGTAATGTTCCAAGGTGTGCTTGTAGGCGAGAAACATCTTTTAGCCACGCATTACAACTACTCACTAACTGAGTATTACCAAATGCATTAGCATGCGCCAAATTGAGTAATACTGCACGATAACGCCACAACCAAGGACCCCCTAGAACTGTTGACATCTCTTTCTTACCTGTCCATTCAACTGGTACTGAATTTGACCATGTTTCAAGCAATTGTTTTCTTTGAGATTCATCAACTTGTATTTTATTAGCAAATGCTCTTTCCATCGACATCAAATTTGCAATTGCTGGAATCCGTTGTTCTCCAACCAATAGATGTTCAACCAATCTTCTTGGTTGAGCGATAAGTAGCAATCTTTCATCCACCTTAACAATACTGGAGAGCCTGAAATTCGTTGCTGGCAACCCTACAGTATTGTTGCTATGCGGGCCACGCCACAATGTATTGGTATTGAGTTTGGCTTCTATTGATTTCAATGAATCATTCCACCTTCTTTCACTATTTGGTGTCGAGAATTGATGCAAGCTTGAATGAACCTTTGCCATTGAAGAAATAATGGATTGCATATTATCTAAGATTTCATTTTTTGCCACCACCTCATATTGAGGGTAAATTAGGATTCTATCACTAGTATCGGTTGACCAACCTGCAACTGGCATCAATATATCACAACCCTGTAATGCCACATTCCAATCATTATGTCTGACGATTCTAGAAGCGTCTTGGCCAACATCAAGTGGACATAATCTAGCAATCCATTGCTTTTCTTGACTGAATAATTTGATGACAATACCGCTTTCATCCTCTGTGACATTTTCAACCGATGTTACATCTTGTGGCCAATCGCCCCAAATTGTTGCATCCTCTGGCACCTGTTGCCACCATTGTAATTCTGTTGCAGGATAGCAATTCCACATTGTAGTTTTACCGAATGAAGTTCGACAAATAAGTGATGATTGTGAATCTTCAAATGGTTCTTGAGAAATACCACTTGGCCACCAGGCTGGTTCTCCCATAACATGTGCTGAAGTTTCCCTAATACAAAGTTTTCAATTTCATTAGGAAGGCAACAACAGCATTCTAGACTGTACTGAAGTAACATTTCTCCATTTAATATTGTCAATGGCGAGGCGGTGAACTCATACCCTTTCACCTCTACGACGAGGCAAGGGGAGTTTGATGGGGATATCGGAACGAATGGGGGATGCGTTAGGCCAAGCGGTCGAAGCAAAACTCATGCGCGAAGTTCTATCAAGCCCCATTTCGGTTCAACATCTAGCCATTATCATGGACGGTAACCGTCGTTTTGCTTGGAAATCCAATCTTGCTACCAGTATCGGTCATAAGATTGGCAAAGAAAAATTAGAGCGTGTATTAGATTGGGTATTAGATTTGGAAATACCTTGGCTTACTGTTTATGCATTATCTACTGAGAATCTCACTAGACCAAAACAAGAACTTGAGACATTGTTTAAGTTGTATGTTGAGGGATTGAAAGATATTGCTGATGACTCTCGAATACATGATAATAAGGTCAAGGTGCAAATCATTGGAAGAAGAGAATTATTGCCAGATTCAGTCAACGAAGCAATCGATTATGCCGAAAATAAAACTAAGGATTATGATAACTTTGTGTTTACAATATGTCTTGCATATGGTAGTCGGGAAGAAATGATTAGAGCGGTTCAATCAATTGCTGCTGACCATGCAGCCGGAAAAATCAAACTTGAAGATATTGACGAAAAAGCAGTTTCAAAGAGACTCTACACTGCGGAAATGCCAGACCCTGATTTGGTCATTCGCACCAGTGGAGAAGAAAGAATTTCCAATTTCTTATTGTGGCAAATGGCATATTCCGAGTTATATTTTACTGATGTTTTCTGGCCAAGTTTTCAGAAGAAAGATTTGTTAAAAGCAATTCGTACATTCCAAGAACGTAGACGAAGATATGGGGTTTGATCTCTTGACAACGTGCGATGAATGTAATGGTTGGCTCAACCCAGCATTAGCGGCTGATGCTGCGGTACGAAGAGGCGATTCTATCCTTTTGATAAAGAGAAAATTTCCTCCAATGCAAGGTGCTTGGGCGCTTCCAGGTGGATTTGTTGATAGGGGTGAGAATCCAATCGATGCTGCAGTTCGTGAATTGCTTGAAGAGACTGGTTTGCATGGTGAAAATCCAAAGTTGATGGCGGTAATGGGTGATGCAAATAGAGACCCACGTAAGCATATTGTCAGCATCGTCTATGAAATTGAAGTCAGTTCACAGCAGCAGCCAATAGCAGGTGATGATGCTGCTGATGCAAAGTTTTGGCCGATTCAGTCCATTCTCGGAGGAGAATTGGAAATGGCTGGAGACCACCAACAAATAATCAAAAATTGGCTCAACCTCTAAGTTCAATATTCAGGATATCTGCCAATTGTTGTTTAGCATTTGGCCATTGTTCTGGCTCTAATGCATCGGTCAAGTGAATCCCACAAAGAAACTGGGTTAATTTTTCTTCAAACTTTTCCCCTACACATTCCTCATCCCAAATGAATAGAGGATAACCGTCTTGTTCAAGTCTAGTTAAGAAACCGCGTTGTGCTTTTGAAATTAGCAAGGTAGGAGTTCCAAGAAGACAAGCCTCGCTGGCTAGTGTTACCGAGTTGGTTATCACACAATCATGAGCTGCTAATTGTTGAGTCAATTGCCATGCATCACCATCATATTTTGATTCATCTGCAAAAGTTGGAATTAACCCATCCCACACTTTTTCGGGAATATGAATTACTTCTGAATCATCGTGAATACCATCTCCTTGTAAACGCCGAACTAATACCCTTGGAGGATTTGAAACCTGATTTGGACGCTGGCTAGGGCGTAGATGAACATGCCCATGTAATCCATCTAATCTATGTACGATGATCTTGTTTGAATTAGAAGATTTTTCAAGGAATCCACCATCAATATTTTGATTCCAATGTGTTGGCAATATTATTTCAGTACACTGTTTTAGTGCCAGATTATGGGCGATATGGTTTACTTCGGTATCTGTAATATAGATTAATTTCCTGATGGACTTTATTGTACCAAGGCGAACAATGTTCTTGAGTGCTAACAATTCCAATGATGCACCAATAACAACTATTCTCTCAATTCCTCCACTACCATCTCTACCAGCTATTTTCATAAAGTTGTGACTTTGATTTATTCTCTTCAGTGCTTTGATTGACTTACCATTACCGATTGCTCTTTGCACCCAAATCATTTGACGGCGTGGTAAGATTCCGTCAGCACTATCGAGTAAGTTTCTAACCTCAATTCGGTCACAAGCGATGATAATATCATTGGATTGGCCACTGCGAATAAACGGTGCTAGCAATCTAACATGCGCAGGATGGTCTAGGACCCAACAGGTGCGCATGAATTAGGCTGTTACTATCTCACACCTCAAATCATCGTTCGAAATACAATGCTTTGATGTGCTCGGAGCGCTAGCATATACATATGGAGAAGCAAAGAATTGACATGCCTGGTGCAAAAAAATACGGTCCATATTCTGCTGGAGTAAAATCGAATGGAATCGTCTGGCTAAGTGGGCAAATAGCCCCCGAGGCAGGCGATGGAATACAGGCACAAACCTCTGCTGCTTTGGACAAAATAGATGCATTACTATCTGCAGCGAATCTTTCAAAGCACGATATCTGCTTTGCTCAAGTTCTCCTTGCTGACATTGATGATTTTGCTGCAATGAATGAAATATACGGTGCTTGGATTGAAGAGGTTGAGGTAAAGCCAGCGCGTGCTGCTTTTGCTGCTGCTGGATTACCTGCTAATGCAAGAGTAGAAATTGTTGTTCAAGGAATTGACAATAATTCTTGATGAACCAAATGGATGGTGTAAGAATGCCAGGTTCACCCTATATTGAAACTCCAGACGGTTTGTCGACTTGGCCCAAACTATTGCGCCTATTTATTCCAACTTTCTCGGTATTACTTGCTGTAGCAATATGGAAAAACCTCGTAGTTGAGTTTGTTGTTTTTTCAATAATAATTGCCTTTATCATTGCATTTTTCAGGAAATAATAGCACACAGGATTGAAAACAGGTACCTGCTGGGAGTTCCATGTGGCCCGAACACTGCTTCAAGGCATACGATATTCGCGGCCATGCAAATGGCGATGGTAGTGGCGACATTACCCCTCAATTTGCATTGCGATTGGGTAAAGCAATGGCTACTTATCTGAAGTGCAAAACATTTGCAGTCGGACGCGATATTCGCGATTCTTCACCTGCATTAACTGAAAATTTAATCGCTGGTTTTGTTTCTGCTGGAGTCACAGTATATGATTTAGGAATAGTAAGCACTGGCTGTGTCTATCACGCATGCTGGACACTACCAGTTGATGGAGGGGTAATGGTAACCGCTTCTCATCTGCCAATGCCAACACATAATGGATTCAAAATGTGTAATGGCACACTACCATTGGCAGGAGAAGAAATTCAACAATTGAAAGATGTATTTTTGGCTGGAGAATTTGTTGAAGGTCAAGGAAGCATTGTTGACCATCCTCACCTAGATACATATCTGCAAGCAATTGTGGATTCAGTTGGACCATTATCACGTCCGGTCAAGGTTGCTGTTGATTGCGGAAATGCTGTTCCTGGTCCTGCAATGGTCAAATTACTCGATATGATGGGCGCACAACACACAGACTTATTCTGTGATTGGGATGCAACTGAACCTAACCATGGTGCGGACCCAACTCGTCCAAAGAATATGATCGACCTTGGTAATGCTGTTGTTGAAAATCAACTTGAGTTTGGCCTTGGTGTTGATGGGGATGGTGATAGAATTGGTGCTGTTGATGAAGCAGGGCAATTCGTTTATCCTGACAGATTAATCGCACTGATGGCTGAAGATATTCTCGCTTCTGATGCTGGGAAAAGTGATGAATCAAAAACGATAATCTATGATGTTAAATGTTCAATGAATGTTGAAACTGCAATTATCAATGCTGGAGGAATCCCGCTTATGGCAAAGACAGGACACTCGTTTATGAAGAGGGTTTTAGCAGCAAAACCACAGTGCAGAATGGCTGCTGAGATGTCTGGGCACATCTTCTTAGCCGACCGCGGTTGGTATGGTTTTGATTGTTCATTATACAATGCGGCGCGGATTATTGAATGCTGGTCGCGTCGAGATAGCCTTGAGGATGATGGTCCTTCTTTCTCAAGCGAATTAGAACGCCTTGCTCCAAGTCTACCTACTTCTGGTGAAGTCAAAGTTCCTTGTGCTGAAAGCGATAAATTACCATTTGTTGCTGCAATAACCGAGGCTTTTAGTGACTACCAATGTTCTACTGTTGACGGTGTAAGAGTACGATTTGATGTCGATGGAGAATACGCTGGTTGGTACTTGGCTCGTAAATCAAACACTGAAGAGATTCTAGTGATGAGGGTTGAGGCAAAGACTGAGCAAGCACTTGCTCAAATGATGCAAATAATTGAACAAAGAGTTTCACCAATACTAGACATTAGCAAACTTCTCAATGCTTGAATTGAGTTCAAACTTCAAGTTCAATTTCTGGAGTAATAGCATAATCAAGTAGTACTAAATTTACAGTGTATTCTACTTCTTCTCCACCATCATCACGATTGCATAGTGGGCCTGGCGCATTCCCAGTTTCGGCTGTAACTGAAATTTCAACGACATAATCGCCTATTCCGGTATCTCCGCCTTCAAGCATGGCCATTATTTCTGACTCTGATAGCCCTGTAACAACTGTATCAATAATTGAGGAATCATGCCATTCTGCCGTAATTGCATGACCACCTGGGTTCTGTCCAGAACCTGATGCAGTGTTATTGCCGCGAGATACTGTTGCGGAAATTGTATCTGGTGCATCATTTCCACCTAGTGGGCCGGCACAAGTTAGAGGAGGTCCTGAAGATGTTTCATCTTCATCATAACTCATATTGACAATTACTGCAACTATATTCTTGTCAGCAATTTGGCTTTGCA
>DUCL01000026.1:2578-7685 GCA_012959845.1 Candidatus Poseidoniales archaeon | reverse complement strand
ATTGAAGTGATAAAATTTAATCTCGCCATACTTCCAATTTGGAAATCATTGTGAAAATCCCATTTCTTGAATCGGTTTATTACAAGTCAAACCGTATCGCTTTGTTTCCCCACCTGCTCCTGCCATTCCCTTTTAGAAACCACACCTATGGATGATAGATTTAGGGGCTTAGTCAACAGTTTAATGAGATGCAGTGAGGCACATATACCCATTATAAAGAAGCCAAATCTATTTCCTGTGCCTGATAGTTTTTCAATCTCGATTTTACTTCTTTCTTTTCTTGAAGATGAAAGCAAATGCAGTAATAGTAATAGCGATGATAAAGAGTGCGCTGATTATTATTTGCTTTTGAATCGATGAATCTACTACAGTTGATACTTTTGAACCCTGTTCGTCGTTATCAACTTGGAGGGAATAATTCAAATTAAAATCTTCCCGCCACCAAGTAATTATTCTTGCCTCGAGAAGATATTCCCCTTCTGCTGCCCCATCTTCCCATTGCGAAATATCCCTAACTCTTTCTCCATCAATTGAATATAATACTGAGCAACTTCCTAATTGATTCTTAGTTGGCAAAATTAATTCACTTTCATTTAATAATGAAATATTATTACCCGGCTGAATAGATGTATCTATGAAAAGTTGTTCACCATTGAGGGTGACTGAAACACGAATGCTTTGTTGCTGATGTGGTACTGATGTCAGTAATGATTTTGAAATGCTTTCGAACGAGTATCCATCAGCAGTTTGCCACATCCATTTGATTTCGGCTTGTTCAGGCAGGTTGTTCAAACTTAACTCATAGTCATCACATATGGTTGCAAATTCGAATCGGTTTGATTCTATCGATATATTTATTTGATTTTTTTGCCAGATGATAGTCTGATTCAAATTTTCTGAATACCAGACCATTTCAACATAATTCAATGATTCATCGCCGCTTAGAAAGAGCCCCTCAGAGGATTGAATAATACCTTCGGAAGTTTGCAAAACCCAATCTTCACCGATATTGAATTCAATAGCGAATATTGGATTGGCCTGATAGGAATAATATACGCCATCCTCACTAATTATCGCCCCTTCTAATTCAACAGCAATTATTGGAATCTCGTCTATTCTAACCACAAACTGAGTAGAAATTGATGACCATTGACCTCTTTGGTCGGTTGCCACTACAGCCATCTGAAAAGTCCCTACTGAGTCAAGAGACATGATTTGAATAAAGGGGTCTGATGAGACGATGGGCTCACCATTTAATGACCACTCGATAAGCAATGAATCCATATCACTTTGCGTATCATGGACGCTAATCTTCCACATACCATTTTCTCCTATTGTCAAATTTGAGGGTAGCTGAATCCACGAGATAATAGGACTCGGATTATCAATAGTGATATTTGTAGTGACATTGGATTGAAGCCCCCACGAGTTTTTGGCAATGACTTGAACCTCAAATGTACCTGGCAGATTCCATCGGTGACTTGCAAAAGGATTGAAAGTCCAACCTTTCACTTCACCATCTCCCCAGTTGATTTGATATTGGATGCCAATATTGCCCGAATCATTCACCACATTCCCGATAGATAATCCAACTAATTCATCCATTATTGCGCTTTGATTTAGCGAGATTGAAGGTGTTGGTGGCAAGGCATCAACCTGAACTTCAATAGTTGAAAAATTACTATTTCCTCGGTGGTCTCTCAAACCGTAAGTAAAATCATAAGTCCCCGGTTGGTCAATTGTAATTGCAAATTCAGATCGATTAGACCATGAGCCCCAAGAGTTATTCCACTCAAAATAATAATTCATATGTTGCATATCCCAACTTGAATCATGGCTATTTCCGAGCGAAAACAGCATCTCTTCTGAAATAACTGTTCGTTCGGGACTAGATAAATTAAGAATTGGTTCCATCTCAATTCCATTGACTGAGATAGTTTGCATTTTGCCTTGCCCTGAAATTGGGTCTATAGTTAACAGCCGCAGAATTTGTTTGCCTGAATTAGGTAATTGAACGGTTACCTCAGTTTGGGACGAATTTCCGGATTCATCGATAATATTATCCAAACCGACATCTAGTTGCCAGTGGAAATTGGATTCTATTGATACCGTGAAATCAATTCCTTCCCCTATTTCCCCAACCGAAGAACCTATGGATGAAGAAATTGAAACAGTACTTGAAAAATTAATAGTCACCGCTTGATTTAGAGAAATATTTTCAAAGAAATTAACCGACCCATTCTGAGATAATACCAGCACATCTACTGATGAATTATCTTGGCCAAAACCGAAATGCAACTTTTGTGAAGACGAACTAGAATGAGGACCTTCAGCACCTGCAATTGTTCTTGATTGAACAAATGATTGGTTTCGATAGATTTCAACTGTTGTACCTATTGCGGATGTATTGTCAGCATAGTCAATCGTCAATTCTAGCCAATTTCCATCATTGGTTGACTCAGTTGCTCCATCATTACGGAACAAATGTATTCCTTTAGTTTGGTCAAGACCATCTCGCCCACCGGTTATCAAATCCATGTCACCATCCGAATCATAATCAGCAAAGGCACCTCCATATGTATCTATAACATCTAGATTCCAATCTGCGGCTTTATTTGTGAATCCCATTTCTCCATCATTTATCCATAATTCGGCTGTCGCATAGTTCAAATTGTATATTTGAGGTAACCACATATCGAGGTCACCATCATTATCCACATCAGCAACAGCTAAGCCAGCATATAATTCATCACCTTGATAAACTCCACTTCCACCTCTTGGCCCATATGAAATTCCATTATCCGGTCGTGTTTCTTGCCAGGGGGTGCCTCTTGCAGGTGATTGGCGATAAAAGTGAGAATCGTCGCAGATTCTCCCTCTACTGTCGCTTGAATCATAGTAAAGGTGAACAAGGTTAGCGCTCAAAATCTCCGGAAAACCATCGTTATCCATGTCGGCAAATGCTGATGCGATGGTATGGCCCCAATAATCAGGGCCTCCTAAGTTTCGCCGTTGCCCTTCCAGAATCGTTTCAGCGCCTTGTTGAGAACTGACTCCGACTAAAACCCCATTTTGATTTTCATAATAGCGATTGGCTACAATTCTGTAGTTTCCAACATACAAGTCTGCATCTCCATCCCGATCGGAGTCGCCAAAACTAACTCCTCTTGCATAGGAAAAATCGCCTAATAATTGAGTGGTGGCATTTGTGAAACCATTTGGGCCGCCGAGGAAATAATGGTCCTCATAATAAACGGGATTTCCATCATTCCAATCTTCACCATTGGCCATGTATAAGTCGAGCCAGCCGTCTTGGTTCACATCTCGTAAAACAGTAGCAGTGGTTGGATATCCATCACTAATTTGCGTAGTTCTTGTTATATCGAGAGTAAAGGTCCAATTAGTAGTTGAACCACCATTCATGTATACAGAATCAGAACGACCACCAAGCACCAAATCTAGATTACCATCTCTGTTGAGGTCACCCCAAACACCAACCGAGTGGCCACTTGGCAGTCCTTTAGCACTCCGCACATCCGCGAATGAATAATCGGGGGCTCCTGTATTTTCATATATTTTTGCCCCACCATCAACCATCAAATCTGGATTACCATCATCATTGAAATCACCCCAGGCGAAAAATGAGCCACTACTCCCCCATAATCCAGTTTGGCCTGATACATTTGTCCAAGTCATTTCAATTGGCTCTGAAAGCGGAGATTTAAATATTGGATTTTCAAGGTTCACTAGATCAATATCTGGTATTACTAATCCATTTGGAGCGATAATGATGAGAATTAAAATGATGCCTCGCCGAGGGAGATGATTCGCCATGACCCGTTTTATTAAGTGGGAGGCAATCAAACTATTGGCACAAGAGAACCAACTTCAGAAGGGAGAAGACAAGCGAAATCCATTGGAAAAGAGTTAGTAAAAGAAGGTTATGGAATTGTCAGTGGACTTGCACTTGGTTGTGATACGGCTGGACACGAAGGTGCATTAGATGGGAAGGGATATACTTGTGCAATCCTTGCTCATGGTTTGGATATCGTCACTCCAGCGAAGAACCGTGAATTGGCTGCCAGAATCCTTGAGAACGGAGGTGCACTGGTCAGTGAGCACAAGCCCGGAGTTCCACCTACAAGACGATATTATGCGATGCGTAATCGAATCCAGAGTGCGCTCTCATCGCATGTACTTGTGATTGAAACAACCGTGACGGGTGGGACGATGCACACTGCACGATTCGCTGTAGAACAGAAGCGACCTCTTGGAGTCCTCAAACTTCCCACAACCGATGATGAGAATCTGTTCGTTGAAGCAGTCGCTGAGATCAAAGAGACTCTTTCTGGTATTGTCCTAACTAGCATGGATGAAGTTCTTTCTTTTGTTCGCAGTGATACATCGGAGGAAGAATGAGATGCTGGTCATTATGGATATGGATTTCACACTAATAGACACTACAGAGCCAGAGAAACTGAGGCAAAGGGGGAGGTTAGACGAGGCGTCTTCGCGGTTGGAGGACACCACTGTTTACCCCGGAGTGGAAAAAATGCTGTCAGATTTGAGGTCGGCCGGACATGAAATACTGGTCTTGACCAATTCACGAGGGCAAGATGCTAGAAATCTTATCGAGATACACGAATTGAGCATTGAAGAAGCGTACTACTACAAGGATCTGGGAGTTAGGCCAAAACCACACTCAGGGGGCCATACGACATTACTCAGGCGGAATGGAGTTATTGGCTCCATGGCGGTTTCTGTCGGAGACAAGTCCTCCGTTCGGGAGGCTGCACACGGTGCTGGCATACGGTTCATAGCAGCAATGTGGGGCGCGAAAAATAGAACTGTTGCAAACAAAGCAGATGCAGTAGCAAACCAACCCGAAGAAGTCTACGAGATTATTGAGAGGTGGTCTAATTGAATAAGCCGGATATTGAGGATAATATGAAAAGAAAAATTCTGTTATAGTGCAGTTTCCGCGGTTGAAACAGTGCTTTAGAAATCATAGAAACACTGGGTTAAACAAACCATCAAATTAGATATGCACAGAGGCTAGGCAGTGTACTGGGGGACTGAACACCCATTGTACTCCCCCATAATGTCT
>DUCL01000026.1:366-2472 GCA_012959845.1 Candidatus Poseidoniales archaeon | reverse complement strand
TTCTAACGAAGGCATCACTTTTTCTCTTGTATTCTCTCTTCTTCAACAGCATCAGCAATCTTGCCAGCCGTACGAAGAACCTTCTTTTTCAAACCATCGAAGTTAAGAAATATTATCCCACCAACTGTCAAGAAAACGCCTCCAATTATTGTAAAAATACCTCCAATATAGAGTCCAACTCTAGGTTCGTCATCATCAAAGGTTGCAAATCCAGTTTGTACCATCATAATCCCAGTAATGAGTACAAGTATTCCAAATATTATCAATGAGAATGAGATGATTTTTTTCTTCGTTGTTTTTGCCATAATATGTCTCTCTCTATTCTTCCCAATAGTGCTTACATCAAATACTAATGCCTAAAATTACCCCACACTATAACCTCTGTACATACAGTTCACGCGTCGGTACCCATCCAAAGGGTTCTCAATCACCGATTGAGGGTATGCCGGAAGCAGGTAACAAGATGGTCATCTACCATGCCCGTAGCCTGCATCAAAGCGTAGCAAGTTGTTGGGCCAATAAAACTGAAACCGAGTTTCTTGAGACTTTTACTCATTTCAATACTTGACTCTGTTGTTGCAGTCATGTCTTCCAATCGTTCCCGATGATTGATGACTGGTTCACCATCGACAAAGGACCAAAGGAAGTCGGCGAAGGCGTCCTCATCGCCTCCAAAGTGTTCGATAAAGGCTCGAGCATTGTTGATGGCTGACTTAATTTTGGCGCGATTGCGAATGATGCCCACATCAGATGCCAACCGTTCAATGTCAGCATCGTCATAGGCGGCGATTTTCGCAGGGTCAAAACCATCGAACGCAGCACGATAACTCTCACGTCGACGAAGAATTAGAATCCAAGACAATCCAGCTTGAGCCCCTTCGAGAATAATTTTTTCAAACAACTGCCGGCCATCACGGTTTGGAATGCCCCATTCTCTGTCATGATATTGGAGATAAAGTGGGTCGTTAGTCGACCAAGGGCAACGAATAGGTTCACTCATAATCTTGGCTGCTAATTCGTTTCATATAACTCGTATACATGCTTGAAGTTCATTCGAGGAATTGTGCCAACTGAGGAGGTTGCCAGCCTTGTGGCTTGAGCACTTTCCCATCTTCACGACGGATAACCTTCCCATCGACCAGTTTTGCCATGTTTGAGCGATGAACTTCGTTGAAAGCATCGTCGTAAATCTTCTGCATGCCGTGGTTGATGATGGTTCCAGCAAGAATGTAACCAATGTCTGCAAGCGCATCGAGAACTTCGACCATATCGCCAGTACGAGCAGCTTCTGCGTATTCTTCAACTTCTTCACGAAGCAATTTGATCCGCAGTTCAATCATTTCATCTGTGCCAAGTCCTGGTGAATCGAGTTTTGGGATTTCAAAGGCTTCATTGAATTCAAGTAGTGATTTGACAATAGGGTTCATGTTTTACGGTGAGCCGTTGAAGCACATCAACCTTCCATAGGTGTCTAGTGGTAATGGTCATCGACGTCTTCACGGATTTGAAACATTCAGTCCAACGAACCAAACGCTGGAGGCTCAAGCATAAAGCCGATGATAAGTGCAAGGAGAAGAACCCATCCAGTCAACATGGATACACGGAACAAGACTGTTTGAAAATTCTCGAACTTCTCTTTTGCCAAAACAACCCAGATGTTCAATACCGCCATCACTCCTGCAGCAGCAAGGAACCAAACTCCATCCATAGGGTTGCTAATGGCAAAGCAAGCAAACCAAACCAATGTCAACTGTATGGTCGTACGCGTAGTAGCATCTTCGCCAAACTTTGAGGGGAACGAGTGTACTCCGCTAATACGGTCACTCTCAACGTCCATTCGTGCGTAATTGATGTCAAATGCAGTAATCCACAGAGTAACTCCAAGAGAGATTGGGAGAATTGTTGAAGCCCACAGGAATTCAGTATGGGTGTCAAACAAACCTGTAATGGCAGCCCAGCCATGTATATCCGCTGCTATAGCGACCCAGGCTCCCGCAGGGGCAAGGCCCAAGCAGAGTCCAAGCCAAAGGTGACACAACCAAGTGTATCTCTTCATGTATGGGTAGATGACAAAGACGAGAACAGGTAGCCAAGCCATCATGAGCG
>DUCL01000026.1:0-288 GCA_012959845.1 Candidatus Poseidoniales archaeon | reverse complement strand
CACCTGAGGCGAGATGGCGGCCTTCGGTTCGGGGATTTGCCGCATCAATATCTCGGTCAATAATGCGGTTCAGGGCCATAGCAAGTCCGCGTGCTCCGACTGCTGCAAGAAGAATCCAGAGCAGGTCAATTCCAGGAGAGATATTGAATTGCTCAAGGGCGATGAAATAGCCGATGAGAATGAAAGGGAGGGAGAACAATGTGTGTTCAATTTTAATGAACGAGAGAATCTGTTTCAGATCCATCATACATTCCCTCCAAACGATAGATGTGGAGGCCAACTGTACTG
>DUCL01000025.1 GCA_012959845.1 Candidatus Poseidoniales archaeon | reverse complement strand
TTGATGGCCCAATCTCGCAAGAGAAGTGGTAGTATTACTTTCAAGACCACATCCTGCCAAACCCTCAACTCTTCCAAGCGGTGTGTCTAGATTTACCGAAAATCCATGACGCGAAACCCATCTTAGGAATGAAAGTCCAATACTGCAGATTTTCTTATTATCAACCCACACGCCCTGCATTCTTTCATCCCTTGAGGATTTAATTCCCATGTCATCTAAGGTACTAATTATCCATTGTTCAAGTATTGATATTATTGCTGCTACTGAAGTTTCCCCTTCTAAGTCCCATTTGAATATCGGATAACCAACTAATTGACCTGGTCCATGCCAAGTTAATCCACCGCCTCTATCAACTGGATGAGTAGGGTATCCTTCTGGTGCCTTTATTCCATCATTCGTTGCTCGTGGCCCCACAGTAACGATTTCGGGGTGATGTAGCAGTAGTAATGTGTCTGGGATTTGATCGGCGATTCTTTGCTGCTGAAGTTTTTTCATTAAATCCAAAGCTTGTTGATAGGGAGTTTCACCAAGATGAATTATTTGCACACCCCTGTCTACTACCATTTCAATCCCTCGTTAATTGATCAATATTGTCCTGAAGAGCCGAAGCCGCCGCTTCCTCGCTCAGTATTCCCTAGGTCTTCATACGATGTTTCGACTATTGTTACTTTTGGAACTTGTGCGAATAATAATTGTGCAACACGTTCACCCTTAGTAACAGTAAAACTATCTCCTTGTCCAATCCATGTTGCTAACACTTTCAATTCACCGCGATAGTCTGCATCGATAGTACCTACACCGTTTGGAAGTATCATTCCTTTTTTCCCTAGAGATGAACGACATCGTATCTGTCCTTCCCAACCTTCAGGTATTGCCACAGCCAACCCAGTTGCGATGAAAGTGCTGGCACCTTTAGGAATAATTGTTTCTTCTAAAGCGTACAAATCCCACCCAGCAGCAAGTGCTGAACCTTGGGTTGGCAATTTTGCTTCTTCGTTTAGACGTGCGAATTGGACCGACAATTGAATTTGCTCCATGTACGGTCGTTGTGAAGGAGGTTTTTGACCCTTATTCTAAAGTTGAAACTTACTTACATAACTCCAGTGGAAGGTGAGGGGTATTTTTTGTTAGTTTTTGGGCGAAAATCAATGGTTTTCTAGATAGAGAATAATATTTCTCTATTCGTTACACTGCTTTGCGCTTTTCACTTTTCCAAAACACTCCAATAACCCCTGTTTTCTAAGGAACAGATAGGGGCATCATTATAGTCTATCTCGGAGGGCAATAAAAATCCAGCGCGTGAAAGAATCGGGAGGTGTCAATTATGGTAATCGAGAAACCTAGTCAAAATGAAGATGGTTTTGAGTTAGACTTGAGTCAAGAGCACCTAGAACCAATGCTTCAAACCAATTTGGACCGCTTCGTTTTGTTCCCAATAGAGCACTCAGATATTTGGGAGATGTACAAACAGGAGCAAGCCTCATTTTGGACAGCCGAAGAAATTGATTTGGCAGAAGATCTCAAAGATTGGGAAAAATTAAACGATGACGAAAGGCATTTCCTAAAACATATATTGGCATTTTTTGCAGCAAGTGATGGAATCGTCAATGAAAATTTAGTAATGAATTTTTCAAATGAAGTATGTTGGGCTGAGGCTAGAGCATTCTATGGATTTCAAATAATGATGGAAAACGTTCATGCGGAAACATACTCATTATTGATTGACACATATATCAAGGATGATAATGAGAAAGATCACCTGTTCAAGGCCCTAGAAACCGTACCTGCGGTTAAGAAAAAGGGAGACTGGGCTATGCGCTGGTTATCTCGTAAGAAGGGTTCATTCGCACAGCGATTAGTTGCTTTTGCAGCAGTTGAGGGAATATTCTTTTCAGGTTCGTTCTGTGCAATCTTCTGGTTAAAGAAAAGAGGGTTAATGCCAGGATTGACTTTTTCCAATGAATTAATTTCTCGCGATGAAGGACTTCATTGTGATTTCGCTTGCTTATTGCATAATAAGTTAATACGAGGCGCTGGTGAAAAATCCATTCACGGCATTATCGCTGAAGCGGTTGAAATTGAGATAGAATTCGTAACCAGCGCTCTACCAGTGTCATTGATTGGGATGAATTCAAAATTGATGGCGCAATATATTCACTTTGTTGCAGACCGTCTTCTCGTATCCCTTGGTGCTTCAAAGTTATATGATGTAGAGAATCCATTCCCATGGATGGAAATGATTTCAATGCAAGGAAAAACAAATTTCTTTGAGAAGCGAGTAGCAGAATACCAAAAAGCAGGAGTGATGGATTCAGCAAGTCTCGGAAGTGTACAACAACGCTTCTCTATGGACGAAGATTTTTGAACCGTATCGTATGAAGCAATAACTATCAGTAATTAAAAAAATCAAATGGAGGAAGGGAAATGGCGTTACAAGTAGTAAATCGGAAAGGAGAACGCGAGGATGTGCGTTTCGATGCAATAATGGAGAAATTGACAAAATTATCTGAAGGATTAGACCCCGTTTGGATAGACCCAACCCATGTTGCAAAGTTGACGATAGAAGGGTTGTACGATGGTGTTACCACCAGAGAACTAGACCAACTCGCAGCAGAAACCGCCGCTTCTCTTGCATCCCAGCACCCTGATTATAGCCGCTTAGCAGCAAGAATTTGCGTTGATGACTTACATCGTTCAACCAAAACAAAATTCTCAGAAGTCATTACTGACCTAAGAGAATACATTGACCCTGAATCGCGTAAGCACGCACCACTAATCTCTGAAGAAGTGTATGAAGTGATAATGCAAAATGCAGAGGTACTGGATAATCATATCAATTATGAACGTGATTATTCGTATGATTACTTTGGATTCAAAACCCTTGAGCGTTCATATTTACTAAAACTCGATGGCGAAGTTGCAGAAAGGCCTCAGCATATGTTGATGAGAGTTGCAGTTGGAATCCACCATGGAAATATTGCCAAGGCAATGAAAACTTATGATTTAATGTCAGAAGGATATTTCACTCATGCAACTCCAACCCTATTCAATTCAGGAACGCCAAAGCCTCAGATGTCCTCATGTTTCTTGCTGACAATGCAAGATGATTCATTAGAAGGAATCTATGATACTCTGAAACAGTGCGCATTAATTTCTAAATCGGCGGGTGGAATCGGACTATCAATTCATCATATTCGTTCTCAAGGCGCATATATCAAAGGAACCAATGGTACAAGCAATGGAATTGTCCCTATGCTACGTGTTTTCAATGACACAGCTAGATATGTTGACCAAGGTGGCGGCAAGCGTAAGGGTTCAATCGCAGTATATCTCGAACCATGGCACCCAGATATCTTGGCATTCTTAGACCTAAAGAAAAATCATGGTAAAGAAGAGGTTAGGGCGAGAGATTTATTCTATGCAATGTGGGTTTCCGATCTATTCATGGAAAGAGTTGAGGCAAATGCTGATTGGTCATTATTCTGTCCAAATGAATGCCCAGGTCTGCAAGATGTGTATGGTGCGGAATTCAGAGAGATGTTCGAGTCATACGAGGCACAAGGAAGAGCGCGAAAAACACTCCCTGCGCGCACAATATGGGATAAAATAGTTGAATCACAAATTGAAACAGGAACTCCATATATGTGCTATAAAGATGCAGCAAATGAAAAATCCAATCAAAAGAATCTGGGAACTATTAGGTCATCAAACCTTTGTACAGAGATTATGGAATATACTTCAGCAGATGAGGTTGCCGTTTGTAATCTTGCATCTATTGCGCTTCCAAAGTATGTTAACATGGAAACAAAAACATTTGATCACAAATTATTGTATGATGTGACATATCATGCAACCGGTAATCTAAACCGAGTAATAGATGTCAATTATTATCCAATAATTGAGGCACAAAACTCCAATATGAGGCACAGGCCTATTGGTTTGGGTGTTCAAGGATTAGCAGATACATTTGCAATGCTTGGAATGTGCTTTGAAAGTGATGAGGCCAGAGCATTGAATAAGGAAATTTTTGAAACAATTTACTTTGCAGCATGTACCGCTTCAAAGGATGCAGCAATTGAAGAAGGTGCTTACTCTTCATTCCAGGGTTCTCCTGCCAGTGAAGGAAAACTTCAGTTTGACTTATGGGATATGAGTGAGCATTCCGGGCGTTGGGATTGGAATACTCTAAAGCAAGAAATAGTGGATAACGGAATGCGTAATTCTCTGCTACTAGCACCTATGCCAACAGCATCAACCAGTCAAATATTGGCAAACAATGAGTGTTTTGAGGCATTTACTTCCAATCTATATGTTCGCAGAACATTATCAGGAGAATTTATTGTTTTGAACAAACATTTAGTTCGTGACTTAATCGCAAGTGATTTGTGGTCTTTAGAAATGAAGGATGAAATTCTAAGGCACAAAGGTAGTATTCAAATGATTACTGGAATACCTGATGATATCAAGGAAATGTACAAAACAACTTGGGAAATAAAGCAACGATATGTATTGGATATGGCTGCCGATAGGGGCGCATATATTGATCAAAGCCAATCGTTGAATATCCATATGGTTGATGCAAATCCTGCAAAAATCACTTCTATGCACTTCTATGGCTGGAGAAAGGGATTGAAAACAGGAATGTATTACCTGAGAACAAAGGCTGCAGCCGATGCGATTCAATTTACAGTTGAAGCCAAAGCAAAAGATGACCAAACAGTTTCAGGTTTAGCCGATAGAGCAGAGGAAATCAGCAGTCTAGAAGCGATTGCTTGTTCTCTCGATACTCCGGATGATTGCTTCTCGTGCGGTTCGTGAGTAAAAACCCATTTTGGCTCATAAGTAAAATGATTGAAAAAACCCATTTTGGTGCTTTTTCATCGTGTTGTTTCAAATACCCCTTGCCGTAGCGTGGGCCATGGCACAAGGTACAGTCAAGTGGTTTAATTTTTCAAAAGGATACGGATTCATCGAGCGAGAGGGCGGAGACGACCTCTTCGTTCACGTTTCTGAAGTGACAGGAGAAATCACTGAAGGAGACACAGTAAACTTTGAAGTTGGCGAAGGTCCTAAAGGTCCTAACGCAGTCAAGGTTTCCAAAGTCGGCGAAGAAGAGTGAAACTATTTCGCTAGCGATAGCGAGACAATTTGTTACTGTTGAATACGTGTAAACGTTATCAACAACTTGTTAATGAAGAGTGATTAGGGGATTATATGTCCACAATTGCAACGGGATTCATTATTGCTATCATCTCCCTGGTGACAGCATTAGTCGCTGGGTCTTTTCCACTGTGGAAAAAAATCTCGGAACAGCAAAATCTCCTAAACTGGATGACAGGTCTTGCTGCAGGAATATTGCTTGCTTCTGCATTATTGATTGCGATACCAGAAGGATTCGAACTTTCATCAGATGAACCATTATTATTGGGTGCGGCAATATTGTGTGGATTTTTATTCATGTTGATTTTGGAAGGGTTTGGTTTTGGTCACGATGTCCATGAAGAGCATCATGATCATTCAGATGACCATAACCATGACCACATTCATCATTTGACAGGTTCTAGTATTGTATTTGGGTTAAGTATCCATGCATTGACCGATGGATTGGCGATTGGTGCGGCAATTTCTTCACAATCCGCAATTCTAACATTAACATTAACCGGTGCAGTTATTGCGCATAAGATTCCAGCAGCATTCTCATTAGGAGTATTTTCTCTACATGAAAGAGGAGATAGAAAAGCAGCATTGAAAGACTTGTTATTGTTTTCTTTAGCAACACCAATTGCGATAATGTTAAGCATATTTTTCCTCGGAGATTTAGAGGTGAACCAACTTGCATTAGCAGTATTATTTGCTGCGGGAACTTTCCTTTATGTCGCTACCGTGGATGTATTACCAGATGTCCATTCTCCCGAGACCGGTAAGCAAGCTTTGTTGCAAGTTATCATCGGTGCTGGAATAATGTTGCTATTTCTCCTTGCATTAGATGCAAGTGGAATAATTACTCATTGAAGTAAATTCTTGGATAGAATTCCTAAAGGATAACAGAGCCTGTAATCTCATCTCTGCTGCCAGTCGCTTCCATTCCACCATTGTGTGGTTTCGTCACTCATGGTTCTCCAGGTATGGTCGTTATCGTCAGTCCATCGTTGAACTTCACTTGCTACAACTACTTGTGCTACAGATTGAGGTGCAACTGGTTGAGGGCTAACAGGTTGAGTTTGTGGTAATGGTTGAGGTGTGTCATATTCCTTTGTGGTTAATACTGGTTCACCATCCTTCTTCTTCATGACTACCATAACCGCAGCCAGTGATAGAATGATTACAACTGCTGCAATACCTATCATCATGTACATTTCACGTTGTTCTGTAGCAAGTTTTGCAGCCTTTGCTTCCGCTACTGCTTGTGCGTTATCTCCAACACCATCACCATCGCTATCCAAGGTTTCACTGGCATCATTAGGGAATACGTCGGCATTGTCACCAACGCCATCAGAGTCAGAATCCATTGTTTCAGTAGCATCAGTAGGGAATACATCAGTATTATCTCCAGTACCATCTGAATCAGTATCAACAGTTTCAGTAGCATCATTAGGGAATGCATCAGCATTGTCGCCTACTCCATCAAGGTCTGAATCCATTGTTTCAGCGGGGTTATAAGGGAAAACATCAGCATTGTCACCAACACCATCTTCGTCAGTATCCATAGTTTCATTGGCGTCATTAGGGAATGCATCAGCATTATCGCCTACTCCATCAAGGTCAGAATCCAAAGTTTCAGAAGCATCATTAGGGAATACGTCAGTATTATCTCCGACAGTATCACCATCAGAATCCAAAGTTTCAGAAGCATCATTAGGGAATGCATCAGCATTGTCACCTACACCATCAGAATCAGAATCCATAGTTTCAGCAGCATCATTAGGGAATGCATCCGAATTGTCACCTACACCATCAGAATCAGAATCCATAGTTTCAGCAGCATCATTAGGAAATGCATCATCCTCATTGAATACGCCATCTCCATCGCTATCGATATCAATTATTGCAATTGCTGTAGTTTCATATGTAGTACCCATATCTATTCCATCCGAAGGAGTGATTTTTGCACTCCAAGAATCTCCAATAGATGTTGCAGAAGATGGTACAGTTGTAACATCATTCCAAGTCGCTTGCTCTACACCATCCTTGAACCATCTGATAGTAGTTCCCGATTCTGAATCACCATCACTATCATCATATACATATCCTAGCCACAAATCTTCGTTTACTGGTACATTGGAACCAGCAGTTGCTGCTGTAATTTCATAGTCTGAAACAGTTGGAATATTGTTTGGAATTACTGCCGCATCGACTGTAATAGAGTTTGATTGAACAGCGTTGCCAAGTGTTGTGCCATCATGTGGTGCTACAGTAGCATGCCATGATTCTCCGGCACTAATCGCAGCTGCTGGTAGTGTGTTGTATTCATTATACATTTGCTGGACAACATTGCCTTTATACCATCTGATTTCACTATCAGCAGTAACTTCAGGATCATTTTCAGTGTCTGAATAAGTATAACTAATTACGATAGCAGTGTCTTCAACAACATTTGTCTTGCTGGATGTAGAAGAAGAGAACACTTGGACATTCGATGCACTAGGAGGTTGGTTTGAAACCAATTCATTGATGGTATGGGTTGTAGTTCCCCAAGCATCATTAT
>DUCL01000024.1 GCA_012959845.1 Candidatus Poseidoniales archaeon | reverse complement strand
AAAGAGATTCTCTCTATAATCAATCAACAAGAGGAGAGTGGCCCATTGGCCAAGCGGTGGAATAAACTGGTATCTAGGCAACGAGTTGAAGTTCTTGCAGCAATTCCTAATTTAGGTATCAAAAAGGCGCAACTATTACTCGAACATTTTGGAACAGTAGCGGCTGTATTATGTGCTAGCCAAAGTCAATTGGCAAAGGTTGAAGGAATTGGCCCTGCTACTGCTTCAACTATAGAAGAAATACTCCATGCTTGAGTATTCAACTTCCGATAATAAGTGCACGTGTTCTTAATTGGGCAAATCTATCCGGATAGTGGCCCAAAGCGAATGCAACTAATTCTGCCAAATGAACTACAGGCATTGTAGTATCCTTTCCAGTTAATTTGCCAGCCCTTGACTGATAAGAATCAAGGTTAGAATGAGAAATAGTACAAGCGCTAACCATGATATCAGCACCATTCTGTTTTGCTTCACAAAGAACTGCTGCAGTCATTGCCATTGCAGTTCCCTCAAGAGTAAGTAGTGAAGGTGCACCAACACTTTGGCATTTTAGTTCATAGTCAATCGGTACTCCACCTAATGCAGTGATTAGTTGTTCCAAATAACTTGGAAGGAATGCATCGTCATCTCCACAAGCACCTTCTCTTTGCATATTAGATCCATAATATCCTGCAACATTGAGTTTGATTGGATTGACTACTGCATCTCTCACTTTATCCAAACCAATCTCTTCAACTAAGTAATGAAGAAGATGACGAGATTTAGATTCACCAGCGTATTCTATTCCAGAAGTTCTGGCAATTAGATTATTCAACTGTGAAGCATAGATAGAATCGGCAGCAAGTGTATCTGCAGTATCACACATGATTGCGTGTGATGTTGCGCAAGTGGTCATGATGTCAATGCCTTTTTGCTCAGCAAGTGCAAGATTACGAGCAACCAAAGAATGCTGCAATTTCGCTGATGCTTGACTGATGATATTGCCACCATCACTTGATGCCTTTGGGATTTCAACTAACTCAATTCCAAGCGTCTTACACAACGGAACGATACAATCCTCAACTTCCATAGAAGCTGCCCTTGCTGTATTACCTGGATAATATGCGACTTTTGCCATACCAATCACCTTAGAACCTCTTGTCGATTTCATTGAATAGACTGACTACCTCATGATGAGCATCAACCTTTGAATTAATCATATTTGGAATCTTACCGACACCTGCTGGAGGCATCAATAATCCTTGAAGCCCACGAATTGGTGGTCCACCATTACGAGTGAATCCTAATACCATACGGGCGGAAACACCATTGAAGATATTGCTAACCAAACCTAATGGTCCAAGCACTTGACGGTATAGTGTGGTTTCATTGACATTACCTGTCCACTTAACACTGCGTCCATACCACTTTACTAAACGACCATGCTTACCATTGTAATTACTAGTATTGAGTAGGTGTGCTCTTGCTTCATTCAATCCACGTGCTGCAAGTTTTCCATCAAAACCATAACGAGCGATAGAAGACAAATCTGCCTCAGCCCAAATACCATCAGTTTCATTCAGTGAAGAGAGAATGTTGTTTCTTTGTTCCTCTCCACAGCGTGGGTCTTCAGCGCGTAACCACTGTTGCAAATGGACACCAGGACCTTCGTAAGCCTTGTCATAACCTGATGTATCAGACATTGATTGGACTAATTGATAGGATAAAATATCACTCTTTTGATGTAATTGGCTAGCGGTTGCTGCATCCATTGTTCCTACCGCTGCACCGTTCAATAAGCGAGCACCATCTCTTGGGTCAGCCCTCATCCATGGCTCTGCTCTTGCTCTTGCTGCCTCATATCCAGATAAGTCAACAATTAAATCGCGAATAATAGGTAATCCAGGTGCTGGCTCAATCTTTAGATTAGCACTAGAACCAATTACATCTGAAATGCGGGTAATATCTGCAAGAACTATTCTTCCATTAACACACAGACCAGTGGTAGGAGTTCCACCATTAGTTCCTCTGCGGAATGCTAGACTTCCATCAATATCTTGCTGGATTGCAATCAACAAATCTTCAATTGTTGCGTGTGCAGGAACTGCACACGAGATGGTGTCCCAACCGGATTCTGCTGCACTTGGACAGTATCTGAATAATTCAATAGTTACTGAAATCTCATCCATTACAACTATTCCAGGCGTGAAATCACCTGAAGATACTGTTTCGTCTCCTCCTGCACCATATTCACTCATTTGCTCAACCAATGATTCTTGGAAAATACCTGAATTGTCAACACATGCAATACGAGGCAATACGGAATTAACCCAAACTGTCCAAGGCTCATCAAAGTCAACATCACAAAGTTGGATTTCTTGAACTGAGGTTGCGCCTAATGCTGAGAATTTGTTATCCCAATCAACTCCTGCTTTACAATACTCATCGTATGAAGAATCTCCAATTGCACAAACGGAATAATTTACTCCTGCTAATGCAGGTGATGATTTGTTTACATTTTGCCAGAAATCTTCTGCATTATCTGGCATATCACCTTCACCCCAAGTGGAGGTGATTATCAGTACTCGCTTGGCACCCACTAAACTCGCAGGATCATATCCATCCATGTCAACTACGCTTGCAGTCAACTCATAATTAGCAGCCATCTTTGCAGTTTTTTCTGCAAGACCTGCTGCATTACCTGTTTGTGAACCGAACAATATGGTTAGTGCTCTATCACCAGAAAATACTGCTGTTAATTCATCGCTTGCTCCTGCTGATACTGCGACTGCTGCTGCAACCGGCGCTACTTCTGCAACTGGTGCTACTGCTTCTTCAACAGCAGGTGCTGCGCCACCAACAACTTCGAACTTGATGATTTCAACTGGACAGGCTTCCGCAGCCTCTTCAATATATTCTGCGAATTCTTCACCAAAGTTTGCCTTTAGAAGAGCGCCTCCGGTATTGCGGTCAAATTGTCCATCTACGCGCACTGCGGCGACAATTTGAGAAGTTTCATCGGTAATTTGGAATACTTCAGGACAGATGTCTTGACACGCATCACAAGTGATACAATCCTCTTCAATCCAGACCTTTGCGATAACGGACATTTGGACCACCGACGCTCACGCATACCCTGAGCAATCTTTCCACCTTAGAACGGCCTTTCAAGGTTACCACATACCAGCCTTAAAATTGGGCCAATAAAATAGATTCAATACTCTAATAATAAAGTTGAAAAACGCTGCTATAATTACGTTAAAACGCTTCACATTTGGAAGTCGCCCATTCCGCCCATTCCACCCATGTCGTCGCCCATTGGCACACCCTTGGATGAAATAACGTCGTCAATTCTCAAAATCATTATTGCAGTTTCAGTAGCTGATTGAATCGCTTGTTCAACAACTCGCATTGGTTCAAGAACATTCTTGGATTTCATATCGATTACTCCGCCTTCATAGACATTTATTCCTGTGTGACTTGCGCCATCAGCGTGTGCCTTACGAAGTTCAATTAGAGTAGTAACTGGGTCAAGTCCAGCGTTTTCTGCTAGAGTACGAGGAACGATTTCCAATGCACTTGCAAAAGCCTCAATAGCCATTTGCTCTAATCCACCAACAGTTTCTGCAAATGTTCTCAAGTCTCTTGATAATGCTGCTAATACGGAACCACCGCCGGTGAGTACTGCGCCATCTTGCCAAGCGACTGAAACGACACCAACTGCATCATCGAATGCTCTACGAATCTCATCAACAACGTGTTCAGTACCACCACGAAGTAGAACTGATACTGATTTTGCTTCAGGACATCCTGTAATGAAAGTCATGTTAGATTCTCCAATTTTCTTTTCCTCAATCTTTGCAGCGTGACCTAAATCACTCGCAGTAATATCATCCAAGTTAGTAACAATTTTTCCACCTGTAGCCTTTGAAAGTGCTTCCATGTCAGATTTCTTAGCACGACGAATAGCCATTATTCCTGCCTTTGCCATGTAATGCTGTGCAAGTTCATCAATTCCCTTTTGGCAAACCAATACGTTTGCACCACTTTCTTGAATCTTTGTTACCAATCCTCGGATGTAGTTTTCTTCTTCTTCCAAGAATAGTGCAAGTTGATTAGGGTCTGTAATCTGGATTTTAGCATCTACTTCTGTCTTCTTTACTTCAATAGCAGAGTTGACCAATGCAATTCTTGCATCTGCAAGTGAACGCGGCATGCCAGCGTGTACTCTTTCCTTGTCCAGAATAATTCCATCTATTAGGCTTGAATCTTTAATCGACCCGCCTTGACGCTTCTCAACTTTGATGTCTGAAAGGTCAATTATTCTCTCATCGCCTTCAATAATTCCTACTGCATTTACTGCGCGTACACAAATGTCGGCCATGAATGACTTCACTGCGCCAGCAGATTTACCAGTTAATGCTGTCTTTGCTACTTCCAGCAATACCTTGTCATCATTGTTGGTAGAGATCCCATGACTATCTAATAATTCAACTGCTTTCTCGGCAGCAAGACGGAATCCTTCACAAATTACAGTCGGATGGACATTTTGGTCAATTAAGTCTTCACTTCTCTTCAATAATTCACCGGATAGGACTACAGCAGTAGTTGTTCCATCATAGCAATGTTGTTCCTGAGTTTTTGCGACTTCAATTATCATTTTAGCAGCAGGGTGATCTATGTCCATTTCCTTGAGAATAGTAGCTCCATCATTGGTGATTACCACATCACCCATAGAATCAACCAACATCTTGTCCATACCCTTTGGACCAAGAGTTGAGCGTACCGCATCTGCAACTGCTTTTGCTGCTGCAATGTTATTTGATTGTGCACTTCGTCCACGAGTTCTTTGTGTGCCATCCTTTAGAATAAAAATTGGTGCTTGTCCATTGCCGTACATCGGATTGAACCTCCCTGTATTTTTGCCGACGACTCTCTCGCCTTGAACCCTACGCTTATTCGCTAAGAGAATAATTTTACTAATTTAGCAGTTTTTTGCCGTAATAATACTCAAACGCGACCATTTTGCTCTAGCCACATTTGACCGTATGCGTTCCATTGTTCCATAGTCCAGCCATCTGGCAAACCTTCTGCTGGAACTGGTGGTGCTTGTGCGACTGGCTCTTCTACAACTGGTGCTGCGGCTGCCGGAGGTGCTGCTGCAGGTGGCATTGCTACCGGAGGTACTATTTTTGCGGGCTCTGGAGCAGAGAATACACCTTCTGAATTTACTGTTGGTGCAGCAGAAACAGAACCGTAGGTCGATTGTAAACTCTCTTCATAGCCTTCTTCTCCCCAGCCACCATAATCATCTTCTTCTTCTTCAACGAAAATCAAATTCTTGAGGAATACTCCGCCGACTCCCATCACAACGAGGAATATAATCCAAGTCAATATGCTTTGGAATTCAAATGCTGATGATTGTCCATCTACTGCGCCATCAACATTGGCATCTGTTTTAGTCAATATCACTTGCAATTTGTAATTGGCTGCATCGCTGACGGTTTCTGAACGTGCCCAAAGAGTTAGGTTTGTTGAAAGTGTATCTACATCCAGATTTAGAAGTGTAGTTTCGGAAATATCGAATTCGATAGTAACTGTGCGCTCTTCACCTTCTTGTAAGATGAATCCTCTGTCTGTAGATAGTATTCTTGCTTGGAACCAAGAACCGGATTCCCCATTATCTAATTCCATAGCAACTGATTGTGCTGATGTGTACTGATTTCTAACCGATACCGTAATTGAATAATCTTCATCCGAATCTACAATTTGCAATGGTGGCTGATTGTATATTATTCTCAACCATCCAAGAGAACCTACTGAGTATACTGCCTCTCCTCTTGCAGAGATATTTGCATCTGTATAACTGGTTGCTATTACACCAAGTGTTCTCTCTCCATCTGTTCCTTCACTAAAGGAAAATCTCACCGAAGCATTGAAACTTGCACCTGTCTCTATTTCTGGTGTTCTTCCGTCTAATAGATTGATGAATTCAGCATTCATTCCATCCGGAATCTCCAATGACATTACGAATCTATCTGGATTATTACCATCATTTCTAACTTCAAAGGCCATAGTTTGAGCAGGGTCACCAGGAATATAGGATTGTTCTGCATCTTCATTAGAAACCCATACTGCTGCTGTATCAAGAATTTCAATGCTAATAACGATTTGATCTTTAACTGAATTGTCAACTGAGTTAGTAGCGATTACAGTAGTCCCGTACAGACCTGGTGCTAGGCCAATTGGCATTGGCAAATTGAGGATAATTGTTGATTCGCCGTCCCACGCGTCTAAGACAGGGCTTTGAGCAGCGGTTATATCTGCAGCAAGGAACCAATTTGTTTGAGTGAGGGAATAATGGTATATTTCATCATCATTTCCTTGATTTAGAATTGTAATATATACCTTCTTCATTACACCATTTGCTGCACCTTCAACAGAGATGACATCAGATTCTAATGATACTTGACGGAAGACAGGAACATCAATATTACGCACAAGTACATCATTTCCGAACAACGCCCCACATGAACCACAGGTTGCTCTTAAATTGAAAGAGACTATACCAGGTGATGAATCACTTGGCGCTGTAATATTGAGCATGAAATTTACTTGTTCACCTCTATCTAGGGTAATTGGAGCAGGTTGAATGACGCCAGTTTCGTTTTCGACAATTGCAACCCATCCGGTTTCTGAAAAGGTTGATGCAAGGTTGAACGCTGCATCCTTATTTCCTGAGTTTTGTAATCTAAATGGAATTGTTCCAGACTCACCAGGGCTGAGTGTTACTGCATTAAGTGGCGTGGAAGATGTCAAAGACACACCAAATTGTTCAGAGACTGCAACGTCCATCATCAATCTGCCTTTCTCACCTGTGGAAGCACTGCCAGCATCTGTAAACCATACTTGCCAAATCTGTTGTTGAACATCCGCTCCTGGAGGAATACTCATATTGACATAAACTTCACGAGTTGCTCCTGCTGGAATCGTAGGCATGAGTACATCGAAATCGTGGTCGGTGGAGTCAGCGACTTCAATTCTAATCGCTGGTGACTGAGGACTCATCCATGAGGTATTGGTTACATTTGTTTCAACTCTTACTAGAGCAGAAGTATATCCATTATTAGTAATATCACACTTCAGTTGCAGAAGACCCAAAGGTGGACCTGAATATCCTCCTGCTGGGTTATCACATTCCATTTCCAATGTATAATCAGATACTTTTGTAATACCGAATTGAATCCAATCATCAATGTGGAATCCTTCACTTGCACTACTTGAATCCGAATTGAAAAGCATTCCCATGAAGAATGAGTGACCTCCGAGGAACACATCATTGACATTTGGAATTTGCGACCATGTCGCTTGTGGGTCCCATGATAAGTTGGACCACTGGTCTTGTACAGGACTTGGGTTACCATTTGCGATATCCCAGCGTACAGATTCCATTGGGTCGCTGATATCACCTGACCCTTTCCATAATTCAATTGAGACACTATCACCTGCTTCCATGCTCCCCCATGCTTGAATATGGAATTGTGAAGAGATATAATTGCTTGAGTAAAATAGTTTTTTGCAAATGGCGGTTTGGTAAATAAGAGACATTTCACCATCAAGTTGCCCTTGTGGACCACATTGTCCGTTGCTGTCTCCTTGGTACGAATTTACTAAGCGGTCATTTGCACTTGATGGATAATCAGAACCGCCTGGTGCTGAATGTCTCCAATGCTTTGAGCCAACTGCTGCACCAGTATCATCTTGCCATGAACCCTGAGCGGTAGCACCACCACCATCTGCAGGATAACGTGCTGACAAGAAAGATGTCTCACCTGCAAAAGACCAACCATCAAAGATATCTTCTGCGATTGCAACTGGAACTGCTTTTTCCATTTCGTCATTATCATTTCTGTCGTCTGCTGGGAAACTAACTGTTGCTCTA
>DUCL01000023.1 GCA_012959845.1 Candidatus Poseidoniales archaeon | reverse complement strand
TGCTGTTGCAGCCTCTGACACTTTTGCCAGTGAAATAGGAAGTCTAGACAGTAATGTCAAACTCATCACGACATTGCAGCCGTGTGAACAAGGAATCAATGGTGGATATTCCCCCAGTGGGCAAAAGGCTGCTGCTTTGGGTTCAATCATAATCTCAATACTTACTTTTTGTGCTTGGTTCATCGTCGAGATTGATTCTGCGTCAAGTGAAATTGTTTGGGGAATATCTGCCTCAATAGCAATTGCTGTAATTGGATTCCTTGGATGTCAAGTTGACAGTTTATTGGGAGCGGTTTTGGAAAACAGAGGATATCTTACCAAAGGTTCTGTAAATGCATTGGCAATTTCATTTGGAATGATCGCAATGGCCACATTCCTAGAATACTACCGTATTTGAGAACAATGAACAATGAGACCCCTATAGGGGTCTAAATCAAAAAATAATCTGATTTGTGGGCAAATCATCAACATTGAGGCATCGGCTTCTTGAACCATTGACAGTTGCCATGGGTCATGCGCAAGCAAATTGTGGCCTTACTGCTACTCGCACTAGTGAGTACTGTTAGCCTTGCGAGTGCAATAGAACTCCAGAAGGATGTGCGCTATGAGGCTGGATTCGTTGAATGGGAACTGGACCAAGAAGAGCACCTTTTCGTTGAAGGGCTCAATGCAGGTGAAGCAATTCTACAGAGAGCACGTCCTGATGCAGCAGTTGGTAGTTTTACCACTGGTGTAACCAATGGACCTGTCACCATTTTTAACATCGATAGCGAACCAATTCAAAATCCGATTAATAGCAATATTACCATGCAAGTATATTTTTCTGTTACAATTGAAGCGTCAAATGCAGATACTTGTAAAAGTTTACTCCAACCAGGGTCTGGATCGACCACCTTGTATTATGTTGTTAGTGTCGCTGGAAATGTAGTCTATGAATCAACAGTAAACGATATTGTTGACGAGACTACACAAAATTCGGCAATGCCATTTGAAGGTGATGTTCAAAACATGATTCTCAATATGTCAAAAGGTGATGTCTTCACATTAGACCTGCAAATAGAACATGATTGTTTTGGAACTAGAGCATCTGTTCACTGGGGCGGATTTGAGCAGAACAGTGGCGGAATCGAGATGGTGGGGACACTAAGTGAGCCAACCGCATCTGTATATGTTGACCAACAACATAGAGCACATATTGAATTTGAACCAACATTGGCATGGGGTTCTTCTGATGTAACTGAAGTCGGATGGGAAATATGGGGTCCGTTGGCTCGGGACGAAAAATACGTCAATGATGCAGACCTACTGGTAGAAACATCTGCAACAAATGTTCTGATGGAAAGAGATTTGGGAGAAAATCGTACAGTATGGGTTTGGGCTGCTTCTGAAAGAGTTCCTCTTGGCGATTCCAATGTTCAAATGTGTGTTAGTCAAATTGGTGGAGACCCGAATGTAGAATGCCATGCCTATGGAATCATTCGGTTTGAAGTTGAGAAACCTGACGAAGGTTATGCAAATGCAGCAATATGGCTTTCATTAACAACCTTCGCATCCTTTATCGGATATTTCGTTTTCTTATTCCGAAGTGGAATAATTCTACCTCCTCAGATATTGGGCGCAATGTTTGTCTTGACTTTATTATTCATTCCAACTGCATTTGACCAAATCAATTTGGGTGCAGAAAATATTCAACAAGATTCTAGAATTGTTGACCGTACCTTA
The DNA here is from genome assembly GCA_012959845.1 of Candidatus Poseidoniales archaeon. Lineage (GTDB taxonomy): Archaea > Thermoplasmatota > Poseidoniia > Poseidoniales > Poseidoniaceae > MGIIa-L1. Next base: position 6,266 of record DUCL01000023.1, on the reverse strand, counting down.
CAAAATTCGATGGGAGAAGATTATTCAATTTCCCAACTGATGGAAGGTAAAGATGCTGTTATCGTAGGCGTAATATTGCCTGGTTCTGTTAACGCTCAAGACCAAGCTGCTGAATTCAATTACACGATTGGTAAGATGCCTGAACGAATATCAATCGTTCAAATCGTCGCTGGACCAGATGCCACAATGCGAGATGTTGCATTTTATGAAGATCAATTGAATACATCATGGCCGATATTATATGATGAAGGAAACTTGTTGACTTCGAGTTTCCCTTCTGGTGTGGCTGATGCTGTATTTGTTATCGACCCATCAATGCACATTGCTTATGCAACAGCATCATCTGCTGGCTCAAAGGAATATACTGATGCAATAAATACAATCGATAGTGGTGGCTCTCATGGAGTTGCAACCTACTTCACCCTATTGTTTGGACCCGGATTATTCCTATTGCTACTAGCGTTACCAAGAACAAATTGGCAGCCTCCAGAACAAGCGATTGCTCCTGGTTTATTGTGGGCCAGTACAATTGTTTCAAGTGCTGCAGCAATACTGACAATCAATCTAATTCCTCTAATTGTAACCATATTACCAATTTCTAGTAATATGAATTTCTATCTTAATATTTTGATGTTTATATGGATGTTTGAAATGAGTTTCTTTGCTGCAAAGAATGGTAGTCCTTACGAAGTAAAAATAATTGCTAAATTAATCCACAATATATTTCCTAAAGGATTCTCTGACTGGAGAGAACTTGAGGATATGGAACGAGATGTGCTAATCGGTGCATGGATTGGATGGTTCGGGTGGTTAGCCTTCCCTTCACTTATTCAGCAAGGTGTAGGAGCAAGTATTTTGAGTGGAGGAACTGGAATATTATATGGAATAGTCTTCTTATTCGGCATCGTACTAATGGGTGGATTTGCTGTATTATGCTTGCGATGGGTTGCCGCTGTTGGAGGTCCATTCTCGCGATTATTCGGCAAGTTTGGTTCAGAAGTATTTGCAGAATTTATTGGCTGGTGCGTAGTACCTGTTTCTATTTGGGCAATTGTCAACTCAATTATTGCTGCAAATAGGTTTGGTTTATTTTAAGCAACCAGTGCTTTATACAGGTTGACTAAATATCATCCTGTTTATGAAATATCACAAGGTGTGGAGTAAGAGCAGAAGAGAATTATTTCTTGCATGTCCTCGATGGTGGATAATTAGATACGGTATTAACCAAGGAAACTGGGATCGTTCCACATCAAAGAAATGGCATTCTATGAGCGATATTCGCCCATATTGGGACTTGATGTTACGTTCTTGCAAACAGACTATTTTTGAACGGCTCGAAGACCTACAGATGAATGTTGAATGGTCGCAATTATACACCGAGAGAAGAATTAGAGAAAATTTGACAAACAAATTATCGCAACAACAAAAAATAATGTCAATACATGAAATCGTTGGAACTAAGAATGCAATTGATGACAATTTAGAACTCAACAATGTTAATGTTGAAAATTTATTGAAAAATGCAATCAAAAGAATAGATGCTCTTTGGAATACTGACATTATTCAAGCCCTTACCAATAGATACCACAAACAGTGGATGGTTTTTGAAAGAACAGAATATGGCTCAGTTAATGGAATAGACTTGTATTGTGGACCAGATATTGCAGTAAAAATGCAAAACCACTGGCATTTGATTCGAATTGATATGCAAGGTAAGAAGGATTCGTGCTTTGAAGAAGAAGAAGCGATGGCAATGGTTTCTTGGATTAGAGGAAAATACAATTTGCCGATTTTGGCAAATAAATTTGTTATTAGGATAATTGCATGGCGTTATGGTTTTTGGAATCAGCATCGATTCAACTCAAGTGAGCAAAAACTCACTCAATCAACTCACTTGATTGAATCTGATATTAATCAGATGCAAATTATGCTATCAAAATTGGGAGATGACAATTCCATGAGCCAAATACCCCTAGCAAAAAAAACTTCGACATGTCGTAAATGCGCATTAAGAGAATCTTGCCCAGGCGGCAGCAATCTAAGTTCTGGAATTATGCAACAGAGCGTATTGGAACTGGCTGAATTATCTTAAGGAAATTCAAAAGTTACTTACTAAATCGGCCAATACGGAATCAATATCAGTTGCTTTTGTCACTCCACTGGCAAGTAGCACTCCTTCTGCACCAAGTTCTATCGCCATGGCAACATCTGCACCATTCTTTACTCCAGCGCCACATAAAATTCGCACATTCGGATTAACCGCCTTTACTGCAGCAACAGTATCAGTAACGATTGAAGGGTCTGCTGAAGTTACTGAAATATCTCCACCGATCAATTGAGGAGGTTCTACTGCGATAAAGGTTGGACCCAGTGCTGCAAGCGCTTTTGCTTCGTCAACATCAGCAGCACAGGCGCAAATTGGAAATCCTTGTGGAAGTATTTCCATTAATTCTTTGACGTGAGATAGCGGTACTTTGTGTTCGGCGTGATTAATGATTGTCCCCACCGCTCCTCTTTCAATCGCATTGCTTGCTTCTAGCCAACCGGTAAAACTACCATTTCCTGCACAATCAAGATGCTGTGACCATACTTCTAAGTTCGGATTTTCATTTGTTACTGAATCTAAATCAAATGCTGAAACAACTGCAACCATACGATATGATTGTGAAATTTGTTTACTCATTGCAGCGGCAAGAACATTGGCTTGAGAGCCACTTGCAGAAGCATAAGTCTTGAAATTGACAACAATCAATGGAACGCTCATAGTGTTGCCAAAACGCTGTCCCACTTGAGGGCTTTCATCAATTACTTTGCAAGATTAATGTTAATCTTACTCAACCAAAGGCCATTTTCCACCGATTTGATTGGTTTGGGAAGGAATTATTGAATTATGATCTACTACAACACCACTTAGATTGCAGTTACTCCCAATCGATGTATTACGCCCTATCAAGCACGATGAAATAACAGAGTTTTCACCAATAGATGAACCAGATAAGATAGTGCTTTCAATTACCTCTCTAGCTTTGATGTCAACATCCCCTTCTATCATTGAGCCAACAACTCTTGCACCATCTATTACTTTCGCCATGGGATGAGAAAACCATGAGCCACCACATATTTCACCACTGCTAAATCTCTTGTTACGAATACATGCTTGCACACCTTCAGACCAAGACTCTGGAGTTCCTGCATCGATGAAATATCCATGGAATTGTACTCCATTAAGCAAATTATCTGCTGCGAGGTCAGGGAATATGGTTCGTTCTATAGAATGTTTGCCTTTAGGCATAATATCAAAAATATCATCTTCTAAAACATATGATCCAGCGTTAATCAAATTGCTAAAAACCTCTTCTCTTTTTGGTTTCTCCTTAAATTGAGTGATTCTAGAATCTTCATCTAATCCAACTATTCCAAATCGAGTTGGGTCCTCAACTTCCCAAAGTGCCAATGTGCCAATGCCGCCATTTCTCTTATGCAAGTCAAGAACGGGAGTAATCTCCATTGAAGACACAATATCGCCATTAAAGCAAGCAAATGTTCCACTTACTACATCCGAACAATTTGCTAGTGCCCCACCGGTCCCCAGTGGCCTATCTTCAGGTATTATTGTCACATCAAAATCAACATCTGCATTTGCAAAATATTGCCTGATCATATCAACTTTATATCCTCCTGCTACGATAACTTCGTCAACCAAATCAGATGGTATCCCTTCAACAACTCTTTCGAGTAAAGTTTTATCGAGCATCGGTAACAACGGTTTGGGTATTTGATTAGTCCAAGGTCGTAGTCTTGAACCAACACCTCCGGCCAAAACAACTACCTGCATGGCATTGCCTTCACGCTTTAGCCTATCAATAAACCCCATTCACGCTCTGGAATAATGTCACTGTCAAATCAAAGTCTTCAAAGACGGTCTGCATTTGGCATTACTTGGAGAGAGTCATGAATATCCACGAGTACCAAGGTAAAACACTGCTAAGAGAGTTCGGAGTACCAGTATTAGAGGGAGTGCATTGTACATCAGTAGAACAAGCGCTTACAGCATACGACAACCTCAACTCCAAAATTGTAGCAGTAAAATCTCAGATACATGCAGGTGGAAGAGGAAAAGGTACACTCTATCATCCGCAAACACGTCAAGAAGTGATGCAAGGCGGCGTCAAGATAGCATTTTCAAAGGATGAAGTAGAAACATATGCAACAAATATTTTGGGCAATGTTTTGGTGACAATTCAAACTGGTGATGAGGGCAAGATTGTCAAGAACCTATATGTTGAATCTGGTTGCGATATCGCTCACGAATATTATCTGGCTTTACTCGTTGACAGAGATAACAAATCTGTGCTCATTATGGCTTCGACTGAAGGTGGAATGGATATTGAGCATGTAGCCGAGCATACACCAGAAAAAATCCACAAAGTTGTGATAGATGTTAACGCTGGATTATTAGGATTCCAAAAGAGAGATTTGGGTAATTCTCTCGGATTGTCAGGAATGGCACTGAGGTCCTTTGCAAAAACTTTGAGCGCAATGTACGAAATGTTCGTAAGCCAAGATTGTGCTATGGTGGAAATCAACCCATTGGTTAGAACTTCAAATGATGAGATAGTCGCACTAGATGCAAAGATTTCATTTGATGAAAATGCAGAATTTAGGCATAAGAATTGGGCTCAATTACGTGACTTATCTGAAGAAGAAGATGTTGAAATCCGTGCTAAAGAAACCGGATTGTCTTACGTTAAATTAGATGGTAACATCGGTTGTTTAGTCAATGGAGCGGGATTAGCAATGGCGACAATGGACGTAATCAAGTTGTATGGCGGAGAACCTGCAAACTTCCTTGATGTTGGAGGCGGTGCTGATGAAGAGCAAGTAAAAACTGCATTCTCAATGATTATGGAAGACCCAAATGTCAAAGGTATTTTAGTCAATATTTTTGGAGGCATAATGCGCTGTGATATTATTGCTCGAGGAGTAATAGCTGCTACTGAAGCATTGTCACTAAAGGTTCCACTGGTGGTTCGTCTCGCAGGTACAAATGTAGAGCAAGGCAAGGAAATATTAGCAGCGTCGGATTTGAATATTCATCCTGCTAATGACCTTGCAGAAGGTGCTCAAAAGATTGTATCGTTAATCGGAGGTGATGAATGATGGCAATATGGATTGAAGAAGATGCAAAAGTACTAGTTCAAGGAATAACAGGAAAGCAAGGAATGTTCCATGCTGGCAAGATGGTAGAATATGGAACGCAAATTGTTGGTGGATGCACTCCTGGAAAAGGTGGGCAAACTGTCGAACTTGAAGGAAAGGATTTCCCTGTTTGGAATTCAATGACCGAGGCAATTACTGCAACTGATGCAGATGCAACTGTGATTTACGTACCTCCACCATATGCTGCTGAAGCAATAATGGAGGCCGCTGAGGCTTTTGATACAGTCAAAGGAGAAGGCGTTGTAATCTGTATTACTGAAGGAATTCCAACTCTTGACATGGTAAAGGCTGTTGCATATGTTAACAATCGTCCTGGAATTAGATTAATTGGACCTAATTGTCCTGGAATCATTACTCCTGGCGAAACTGGTGGTGCAAAAATTGGAATCATGCCTGGACATATCCATGCAAAAGGTAGAATCGGAATCGTTTCAAAGTCTGGAACATTAACTTACGAGGCTGTTGCGCAAACAATGAGTATCAATGAAGGCCAATCAACCTGTATTGGAATTGGTGGGGACCCTGTAAATGGAACTGGGTTCATTGAATGTCTTGCAGCATTTGAAAATGACCCGCAAACCGTTGCAATTGTAATGATTGGTGAAATTGGTGGCAATGCAGAACAGGAAGCTGCAGCCTTTGCCGCAGAAAATGTCAGCAAGCCTATTGTTGGATTCGTAGCAGGTTCTACAGCGCCTCCTGGAAAGAGAATGGGACACGCAGGAGCAATTATTTCTGGTGGCAAGGGAACTGCGGAAGAAAAGTTTGAGGCTTTCAAACAAGCAGGTATTGCATGTGCAAATGATCCAAGTGAGATTGGCTCAGTTCTCCTTCAAGCATTACAAGATGCTGGTCTACGCTGAAAAATATTCTATTATACAATATTAGAAAAGCAATTTTTGTGAATTAGTATCACAAAATCAACGAGGTGGACCGCCACGTTTTGGTCCTTTGGGACCGCCTTTTGGTGGACCGCCTGACTTTGAAGGACCGCCTGACTTCGATGGGCCCGGAGGACCGCCTGACTTTGAAGGACCGCCTGACTT
>DUCL01000022.1:4956-8017 GCA_012959845.1 Candidatus Poseidoniales archaeon | reverse complement strand
CACTACCTTGGCTCATTGTAATACGGACTAGATCGTCTCCAGTTCCGTCGGTCACAGACCCAGTTGCGTCTTCGCCACCAAAGGCGTAGAGCGCTAGGTTTCCGTCGGTGTTACCTTCTGCTAGGCTTGCAGCCCAGACGTACAGTACACCAGCAAGTACCACAGTGATCGCAACCATTAGAATGGTAGCAATGACCGGGCTTACAGCTTCATCATTTCGGTTTTCATTTTGCATATTTTTGTCCTCCGTACCCGTTACCGGGAGTATCCTTTCCACCTTTACTATCCTATATAATCGCGCCGCCGGCTTAATTCTAATAAACCGCCAAAAAATACTGTAAATGGCGTTTTACCCAAATGTTATTTTTTCAGCATTTGTCGCGCCGCTGCCATTAGAGCATTCTATTTGTAAGAAAACTCAGTCCATTTTCATTAATTGTTCTCTATAATAATATAAACAAACCCAGGTAATTCCGATAAATCGCTAATCGGGTGTATTTCTGCGGCAATTATTTTTTCCAAAATCCAGCCTATCGGCCATTATCAAATCAGAAGTGAACAGGGTGAGAATAATAACGCGGAGGGGATGGGATGCACTCAACGAGAACTTCAACAGCCCTGTTCATCAATACCCAAGGTCTCACAGTTTATATTTATTATCAAGCAATAAACCTGCAAAAACTGATTGTTTGAGTTAATTCTATTACATGAATTCGATAAAGAATGATATTATCATGAAGTTTGTGTAGCGATCCAACCCATTCTTTCAATGACTCTGATAAATATTAGATAAGCGATGACTGTGGCCACAATGCCGATTCCAAGACTTGGGAAAAAATCCCATCCATTACGTAATAAATAGGATAATAGCAAGAAGCATATGAGTGATGGAATAATCAATAATAATACTCCATCAGCAAAAACAGCGATTTCTTCACCGGATTTCCCATCATTGTGCATCCAAAGAATTGCAAGGATTGAAACAATAGGTATACTTGCAAATAGAGATGCTAAGAATATACTACGGTTTGAAGTTTCAGTAATCAGTACAATAATTGCAACTGCTAAGGTGATTTTTGCCAGATAAGCGATAGGCGCCATCATCAATGCCATTACTATCAAGTTTAGGTAATCTTCCCCTAATAATACGGGAATAATCACTCAATGGTGAGGATTTCTGGACCGCCATCGGTAATATGTACAGTATGTTCAAACTGGGCAATTGTTCCCCCGTCTATACATCTTAGTGCATGATATGTTTCTATAAATCGTATTGAGATCAATTTTTTGACCAATGCATTCCACTTACTTTGCCGACTTTCTTCGTCAGCATCTGGGAAAGGTTTCTCCAACATCGGAAAAGCCCATCGTTCTGCGAATGGTAGTGTTCCATAACGTTCTTCCAAGTTACGAGCCATTTGAGCCCCTAGTGGTTTTAATTGCCCCTTTGCTCTTGCTTTTCTAGAGGTAGTAATGCCGGTTACCCTATAGATATTGGAAGATTCACGCCCCCCAATATTCTCAATCATTCCTGTTTTTCCAGTGGTGTTGAATGGTTCAATTGCATATACGCCTCCTTCTTCAACCACGCCTTTGAATCCTCTATTGTCTGGGCCACAAGCATATGATGGTATTGAAACACCAGCATGTAATTCCCATGGCTTCAATTGATGGCCACACAAATTACGAATCGGTTGGAATCCGGCATCGAGTGAGGGTTGTGCAGCAGCAGCGCCAACTTTCCACCAAGGAGTTCCCGGATGCATTACTTCAATTGCCGCATCCCGTGCTTCTTTTGCAGCTTTGATTTGTTCGGTGTGATTATTTCCATTTCCTATCTCAACCGACATTGCATTATCGCCAATATGTCCTTTGATGTGGACTCCATAATCAATTTTCATCAAATCTCCTTTTTCAAGGATCATGCTACCTTGCCAATCTTCTACATCTTCAACCAAATGATTTGTAGTAAAATGAGCAGCGAGGTCATTAGCAGCAATTGTTGCAGGAAAAGCAGGTTTTCCGCCATGGCGATGTATGTATCTCTCAGCGCTTTCAATTATTTCATGAAATGATTTTCCGGGCTCAAGTTCAAGCTTCATCGCTTCTAATGTACGACGGGCAACATGGCCGGCATCTCGCCAATATTTCAGTTCACCTTCGTCAACCATAACATCACGTCTTCGCGAGGTATTACTCCCTCTCTCATAATTGTTACCGAAAACTCATCCCCTTGATTTTCATTTTTAACAATCTGGATCATGGTACTTGGAACATCACCGCCACACTCCCCGACAAGAATCTCCTTTTCTGATAAACCAAGGTTCAGTCCAGCATTTTGACTATTGCTTTCAGGCGCTTTTCCACTTTGATTTGCGCTTGTAGCGGTTATTGGGCCGACCTCTTCAACGAGTTTTCTCGCCAGCGGGTGCGCCAAAATTCTGATTGCAATATTTTCTCCGCCCAATCTTTGGTCCAATTTCTGTTTCGCCGGCAAGATTACAGTAATAGTCCCCCTCTCAAAAGCAGAGAGTAATTTTTCTGCCAATTCGGGGAATACAACAAATTGTTTTGCTTGTTCAACCGATTCTACTCCTAAACTAACAGGCATATGTGCTGGTCTTTGTTTCAATGCAAAAAGTGCATCTAATCCTTGTTGAGTCGGAAGGGATGCCAACCCCGGTTGGGTAGAAGTTGGGTAAACAACAACCCCCCCACCTTCAAGAGTTTCAATGATAGAAGGTGGAATCAAATCCCTCTCCCCCTATTGTGCACAAGCCCATAATTCAACATGCTGTTGTGCAACTTTTTCGGCAAGTGCTATATCTTCTGTTTTTACCAATAACTTTCCGCTGGGGTATAATGTCAATTCGCAAGGCCCTGAAAAAGTCCAGCACAGACGATTACGAATACCAACTTGATATCCACAAGACTCGATAATTGCACCGACTACTTCTAAATCAATAGAATTGATTCCTTCGGGTACGATTTGATATGCTGCTTTATTGCCGCATAATTCCATTGCAAATCCATCGCCCATTATTCTCACTCACAAATCGCC
>DUCL01000022.1:0-4830 GCA_012959845.1 Candidatus Poseidoniales archaeon | reverse complement strand
CGGAAGGAGGACTTGCAGGAGAGGAGGATGGTGGACCGGAAGGAGGACCTGCAGGAGAGGAGGATGGGGGACCGGAAGGAGGATCTGCTGGAGAGGCAGATGGTGGACCGGATGGTGCGCCCGTAGGTTCTTTGGGTGCTGCTGGCGGTTTAGGTGCAGAAGTTGATGGTATGGAAGGTGGGCCGGTTGGTGCGGGTGTTGAAGGAATGGAAGGTGGGCCGGTTGGTGCGGGTGTTGAAGGAATGGCAGGTGGGCCGGTTGGTGCGGGTGTTGAAGGAATGGCAGGTGGGCCGGTTGGTGCAGGTGTTGAAGGAATGGCAGGAGGGCCGGTTGGTGCAGGGGACTCTACAACCGGGGCAATCTCAGTTTCTGTTGCAACAGTTGTTGCCGCTGCAAGAGATAGCAGGTCCACAGGAGCGCTTGGAGCGCTTGGAGCCTCCTGCGCCACCACTTCGGCGTTTTCCCAAGGTGGAGTTCTTAATTCATTTGCGGATTGATTTGGTGATGCAGAAAGTGGGTCAGGCACTGTTTCCTCTGTACTTGACTTTTCCCAAGGAGGTGTGCGAGGCGCTTCCTCTTCTCCCGCTTCTTCTTCCTCAGCAATACCGACATTAATTTTCGTCGCTCCACCTTCGGCATTTTCACCATGATATGTAGTGAGAACAATTGTGCTAGAATCAATGATTTCTTTTTCTTCAGTATTTCCAAAGGCGCTTAGATGTTCTGTAAAGGCTCCAGTGAACAAATTGCTTCCAATCGCATTGTTCAATTTACGCCCCTCATCTTCTTGATAGGTAAAATCCGCATCGTATGGGCCCAGAGTAATTTTCTTGCCACTGCTAGTTGTTGAAAATGTCCATTGTCCATTGTCAAGGGGGAACTCAAAGGTAAACGTACGTGTAACCCCTGGCCCTAGAGATGTAATTCCTTCTTTGGCAGAAACTTCTTGACCATCACTGGTTGTGATGTTAATTTCCAATCCACCCATGGGAATCGCTGCTTCATTTGTTAGATTGAATGTTGCCAACACAACGTCTTCGTCATCATCATCAATTTCCATTTTGACATCGGTAAGTCTTGCTTCTAAAGAAGCGGCTCGCTGGCTATGTTGGTCACTCATACCTCTCACCTTGAGGTCCACTAAAGTAGGGAGTACTTCAATGGCTTGCCGAATTGGTCTGCTACTTCAACGCAGTTTCAAGCGTGTTTCTGAAGGTAAAGACCAATCGACAGCAGCCACTGTATGGTTCTTGACATCAATAGAAGTTCTATATTCTGCATTGCTTGATTGGGCTCTAATAAAGTCTCTCAAACCAAACCACAATGCGCCGACCAGTGGGATGATGTAGATCAGTTTTGAAAATGCTCTTGGACCCCAATGGTGGTCATCAAGTGTTGAGCCATTATCATGAACAATGGCTATTCTCAAACTTCTTTGAGCAAGAGAACGGCCCATCGTTTTCCCTGTATATTTGAAATACAGATAATTTGCAGAAATAAATAGGAACCAATTTACGAAATAGAAGGCTGTAGACTTCCCCCCTTCCAGCATCAAAGAATATGAAGAAATACCTTGGCCAAAATTGAATCCGCTCATCACTTCTAGGATGAGGGAAATCAAAATGATATCAAAGACATAGGCAACAGCACGTTTCCAGGCGGGGGCTATCAACATTCCATCAGGGGCATTAGCCACTACTGATTGAGCCAAAGTCCCATGCCCTTGGTGGATACTAACTGGGTCTTCGGCCATAACCCTCGCCAATGTGTGCACTTTGTCAATCCTACGCACAGGTTGTTATCTCAACCATGGGTAATATGCCATGCGAATAAATTGTGTTCCTCTGCCCAATCGAGATAAGAACGCCATGTTCCATCATGGCGTAATGTGGTCGGATTTCCTAATACAATCAAACCTCTTCTCGCTCTTGTAATCGCTACATTAAGGCGCCTTTTATCACTTAAAAATCCAATTTCGCCCCTTTCATTAGCGCGCACAGTAGTGAAAATAATTATCTCTTTTTCACGGCCCTGATAACCGTCTACGCTTTTTATTTCAAGACCATTATACGGTTCACCATCTTCGAATCCGCCGGCTTGAATGAATAGGTCGGTAAGAAGTCTAACTTGGCCATTATATGGTGAGATTACCCCTATGTCTTGTGCAGAAATATCTCCGGCGGCTAATAGGTCATCAACGATTGAAACAACCTTTGCAGCCTCATCCATATTTGATTTACTCTTTCCCTCCTCATCTTCAATTTCCACGCCTTCGATAGGTACGAAGGCAACAGGTTTGTCCCAATCAGGCCACAAGAATCCTGCCGCTGGTGGTCTATCAGCAGGCTTACATCCATCTTCTAATTTGTTGTCATAGAATCTTGCGCTTGGAAATTCACGGATTGTTGGATGCATTCTATATTGAGTAGTCAGCATATGGGTTGGCATTCCACATTTCATTAATCTATCAAATAATGACCTGCCCAATCCACCTTTTTCCGCCACTCTGCTGATCACTGTTGGCGGTAATTGCTTGTGGTCGCCGACTAAAATTAATTGTCTACAGCCGCGTGTTATTGGCACCAGTGCGCTGGGTTCACTGGCTTGAGTTGCTTCATCCATCAAAATAACAGGAAACTTTCTATTGCCCAATAATTGATGCCCTGAGCCAATGGTAGTTGCGCATATGACTTCAGCACTATCTAGAACCCCTCCGATCATATCTCTTTCTAAGCGTCGGATTTCTTTGTAATTATTGTTGACATCTTTATGCGCCAAGCCTTTCTCCTTCCCCCTTAAGCCACTAAGACTACGCTTTACCGTTTCATTTTCTTGACGTATGAATTCAATTTCCTCTTGGGCAGGATGGTTTTTCAAAACAGCATCAAGTGTTGCTTCCCTCAAAGCCTCTCTTACTTTCACCGGCCGTCCAATACGAATCGCATTGACCCCATTGTCAAGCAATCCTTCAAGCAAATTATCAACTGCCACATTGGATTCAGCGGTAGCTAATATCGGGCCTCTACCCATCTTTACCAGAGTACGTAGTAATTGCACCGCAGTATGTGTTTTTCCAGTTCCAGGTGGACCTTGAATCAAAGTCATTCTATTGCCGATAGCAGACTCAACAGCATTTCTTTGCGAATCATTTAGCGGAAGTTGTGATATGCCAAGTGGTCCATGTTTTTTGTGCCCATGGATTTCGGGAGGGCTTTGGGCCGCAGTTGCAATATCATGAACAGAGCCGAGGATTAAGTCCCGTAAGGGAGTTCCAGTACTATCTTCAATCGAATGAAATGAGATTAAGCCTTCATGCATTCTGTCGTGAGCAACACGATTGGCACCTCTGTCCAATCGCCAATTGCCTTTGCGTAAGTCACTCGGTCTTTCGGCTACAACTACTCTAATCCTTGTAGGACCTCTATCCAGTACAACCCCTTCAATGATTTTTTCACCCCAAGGCCTAGTACGGCTGATGAGAACAATGTCGCCATTACCAAATCGGTGTTGAGGCATTCGTCCTCCGTTTCTAGATTCAAATGTAATGATGTATTCTCCAAAAAAACGACCCTGCGGCCTCCCAGTTAAGTCAAATAATGTCAGTCCAGCCGCGACTAATCTCTGCTTTGGCCATTTCTTCCAGCGTTCTTCCACCATTGCAGTTTCATCATCTAATTCTTGTTTTATCAATTTGGTAAATAATGAAAAATGGTCTTGTCCTCTTTGCCAAATTAGAGGTGCTTCAGAACCTATGTTTTTTGCATCATCAAAAGAAGAAGCAGAACTATTGATGCGTCGTACCCGCCCCCGTTCCGCCATATTTGCTGCAACACATTATCCCTCATCATCATATGCCTCATAATTGATGTTTCACTTAATCAGTCCACCCTATGTCTTAAACGGGGAATGAGAAGCCCAATAAATGGGGAGTGTAATGTTCGGGAAGCGGAACAAGGCTGGCAAAGATGCTGCGAATGCTTGCCCATACTGCGAATATAGTAATGCTGAGAATGCGGAATCGTGCTCGCAATGCTACTATGTTTTTGCCGCAAGTGCAAGAGACCAACCAATCCCTTCACCTTCAACGAGTGGTAATGAATTAATGTCATTATTATTGTCTAATGAATTGGAATCTCCCAATGAGGATGATTATGTGGTTGAAGCGGTATTGACACTCGAGGATGCAGCAGTAGAAATCAGCCAATATGAAACCACTAACGAAGATGATTCATTTGAATTCATTGGCGGGGGCAGTCCGACGCTTGCAAAAACCGTTGATTATGTCAAACCAGAAGAAGTTGAATTGCTAGTTTCAGATGCCCCATCCACTCCTTCAAACTTTGAAATTGATGAATATAACCCATTGCAAGATGTTGCAGAACCTGTCCATACAGGTTTGGGCAACCTTTACTCTCCGATGGTAAAAACAGAGACTGACGATGATCTATTGGGTTCTGTAGGGCCAAAGGCATCCGTGCCAATGACTCCAGATATTCCGGATATCCCTGATATTATTCCAAGTAAAGGGGGATTGGCAGCAACAATGCACAAGCCAGTGAGCCCTCCGATTTCAACACCTTCACCTTCACCTTCACCTTCACCTTCTCCTTCTCCTTCACCTTCACCTTCACCTTCTCCATCTCTGGCCCCTGCTGTAAAATTAGCACCGCCAATTCCACAAACTCCCACTCCTAAGCCACAACCAGTATCTCCGCCAAATTTACCTTTCCCAGTCGGTGCAACTAAGCCAACAGAAAAGCCGAAGTCAGCAACTCCTCAAATGACCGATGAAGAAGAAAAGAAGGAAGAAGTTGTTGAACAAGTAACTGA
>DUCL01000021.1 GCA_012959845.1 Candidatus Poseidoniales archaeon | reverse complement strand
ACAGCATCTGAATGCAAGTTGATGGTCAGTGTTTCTCCATCTGCAATACCTTCAGTAGCACTATCTAATTCGATGAATGTATATTCTCCTGTGACATTATAATTTCCAATACTTCCCAAGGCACCACTTGAGGAAACATTGTTTGATGCATAATTGAAGTATGCTGGGAATGCAATCATGAAAAATATGATCAAAACAACTGTGATTTGTGTATCACGGTCGGATTGCAAGTTTTTAGTAAATTCACTTAGGTTGACCATCTTAATCTCCCCTAATGTGACTGAGGCAAGGCATTGACTCTATCACTTTCGGTTGAATTATTATTCAAAATAATATCATTCTTCTCCACTTTTAAGGCCAAACCAAGCCTCTTCTGCCTCAATCGGCCACTGTTTGGATTTTACATCAAATCCCAGTTTTATGAATTTTTTCTTGGATTTTCTCCACACTGGTAATAAAAATCCAATCCTTGATTTCTCTCCGAATGTCCACCTCCATGGACATCTTGGGAGCAATGCAACCCAATTATGCATCAAATTTCTCGTAAGAGGATGGTCGTGTCCGCCCGGTAGCATCCAACTTGCGATATTTATTGCACCACTTGAGCCTCTGGTTTCAGACCAGCATACCAATTCAAGACCACGTAATGGCCCATCTTTGACAACTATCCCCAGAGTTCTAGCCGATTGAGCCATCGGCATAATAATTGCAAAACGGTCTACTAATCTAGACCCTTCATGTCTTTCCAATTGCCAACCTGCAGATTCTGCTAACTGGCGTAATGCTTTGATGCATTCAACTGGCGATGGAGAGACTTCCAAATCTAAGGTCGCCCTCTTCACCATGGGCTATGCTGTAGCCAATAGTGCATCAATAAACCGGATGATAGTTCTCACTCAGAACATCAATAATCAATAAAACAATAAATTGGCTCTCTCAAAATCCTCAGATAATGAGAGAGCGAAATCCCAATTGTTGGGATACCTATTGCCGCAGCAATAGGTGTTCTTGAATGCACGGTTGACCGTCTGATCTCTTGCCCAAGGGCGAGGTATTCCGTCAAGTCTGGACCGGGGCGTTTACCGTGCAATCACTCACTAGACCTTGCGGTCAAGCGAGAGCGCTCGGCGGCGCTCGGGAGTCCAATTCAACCGAATAGGGAGCCAAGACCGTCGAAACCAGCTTCTTCTTCCTCTTCCTCTTCTTCCTCTGCAGCAGCAGGGGCGTCAGCGGAGGAAGCTGCAGCTGCGGGAGCAGCAGCAGCCGGTGCAGCGACAGCTTGAGCCATAGCATCAGCGATGTCGACACCAGCGAGAGAGGCACAAAGTGCCTTCACGCGAGCAGCGTCTACATCTACACCAGCACCAGCCAAAGTGGCGGTGACAGCGTCTTCAGTCATGTCTTTTCCAGCAGCGTGCAGTAGCATAGCAGCGTATACGTATTCCATTCTTTTTCACCTCAATATTTTCGTTCAGCCGAACAAGGATCCGAGGCCGTCGAAACCGGCTTCCTCTTCTTCCTCTTCTTCTTCTTCTTCAGCCTCGGCAGGGGCTGATGAAGCACTCTCAGCGACGGCAGTAGATGCAGACGCAGCAGCATCAGCTGCAGCACCTAGCATAACCGCTAGTTCATCGTCGAGAGCGTCAGTGTCGAGAGTACCTGCGACGCTTAATGCGCCACGGTGTGCTCTTGCGACAAGATGCGGCATGGTGTCGGCAGTTGCGACAGCCGCTTCCAATGCAACTGCAAGAGCCTCGCGGCTCGCCTTTGCAAGGAGTGTTGGCATTGTCTGGGTTGTAAACCAGGTAATGTTGCAAGCAAGATTGAATGCTCCTGCTGCTGATGAAATTAAATCACTCTCGAATTGCTCGTAATTGATATCTAATGTGCTAGGGGAGAAAACAGTTCCACCCTCTAATGTACCACACAAACGTAGACCTGCTACAATCGGGTTGATGCCTAACTTAGATAGCATCATACCAAGATCTCCTTCGAATACATCTCCTTCCTTGAGAATAACAGTTCTCTTCTGGATTTGAACGGAGCCTTTTGTAATCTTAGCAGGAATTCCTACGGAGTTCAAGTCACCTACGATTGGACCTGGAGGCATACCGGTGTCCTGCTTCTCAACAACAATGTCATGGGGTGCGATATCACCAGGCTTTGCAGCACGGCCAGCTTGAGTTGCTTTGAGTGCTGTGAAAATCTCAAATGAATTCAAATCGCTTGATGAAACGAGTGCAGGTTGTACAGCACCGTCAAATAATACATCAAGATTTTCTGCGTTTAGTCCTGCACGTTGCCATGCGATACGCATCAAGCGCTTCTTAGCAACACGAATTGCCAAGGTATCACGTAGTGAAGCACGCATTCCTATCATGGAATCTGCTGGAACACCATGGATGTCAATAACAGCAACAGTGTCGCCGCTTTCAATAACATTGACGAGATCGGCAACGGTATCTTTCTTCCAAGATACGACCTTTGGAATCAATTAATCACCTCAATTTGTTGGGCTGGACCCATTGAAGTCTTGATGTAAAGAGAGCGTATGTTTCCAAGACCACGCTCTAATTTTGAGATTACACGGTTGTAGACAGCCATAGCATTTGCTTGAAGTTCCTCTTCGCTTTGATTTGCAGTTCCGAATGCGGTATGGAAGGTAGTTTTGTCACCAGACTTGACAACAACTGTTGACATCAAACCTGCAGCAATAACGCCTGGGTCTAATGTTGGAGGCACGGGACGTGGCATTTTACCACGAGGACCTAGAACAACACCGAGGTATCTACCGATAAGTCCCATGTGAGGAACTTCCGATAGGAAGAAGTCGTAAGAGTTTGCAATTTTCTTTGCTTTCCCCTTGTTACCGCCTAAATCCTCAATATCTTGAGGTGAGAAAACAGTGAGTCCGGCTGCCTTAGCCTTTGTTGCGGCCTCGCTTGCAGCGAACATTGCGATTTTTAATTCTCGTCCACGACCAGATGGAAGACGAATTTCTTCCTTGATACGGTTAGTTGGATTCTTTAAGTCGACATCCCTGATTGTGAAAGTAATATCCACGGATTCAACGAACTTACGCTTAGGTGCATTACTCAATGCATCTTTGATTGCTTGGTTTATTTTTTGTTCCATAATAGTCACCTCTGCGGTCGGCGAGGCAAGTTACTGCCTCTACCGCGGTTCGTGAATTTCAATTAAATCGCTCGTCCCAATCTCCATTGCTAATGATGGTTAGCGCTTCGTTTGCCCAGTGACCGTCAATCTTTACACGCATAGAAACGCATGTTCCGATAATTTCTCTGGTTTGTGCCTTTAGGTCAGCACCGGTCAAATGTCCCAAGTCTGCCTTCTCCTTTGCAACTCCCATTGCTTTCTCTAGTGAGAGGCTTTCAGTAGCGGCGTCGAGACTACCATTACACTTCTTGACTCCAAGAGCTTTGATTATCAGCTTCGATGTCCAAGGTTTCGGCATATGTGTCAACTCCATTACTCACAGACGTGGGCATTTCGCCGACTAAACTCCCCTATTTAACCGCGCCGCGACATCAATAGTGATTCAACTTGCGGAGAATACTCTCCAAAGTTGATGACAATTTGGCAATATATGTCCAAAAGCATTGTTTTCGTACAAGATCATTCGCCGACTCTTTCGACCACGCGGACGTGGTCGCCACGCATGTTCAAGGTCATTGGAATCGGTTGTTCATACAACTCCATGCTAACTTCTTCTTTCAATTCTGCAACACTGATAACACGAGCCTTTTCGCCCTTGAATGCACCTGTAACTATTTCAACGATACAACCGACTTCAATTCCAGAAGTTACTGCCTTCGGTTCTAGGTATGGAAGAATATCTTGCAATGGTGCTTCACCAGGAAGTACTGTCTTTGCATTCTTTAGAGGTGTTTGATTTAGACCACGGCGTGCCTTAGGGTCTCTTCCACCAGAACGACCAATCAATTTCTCAACGTGGTGCAATGCACTAGATTCAACGAATACATATCCTCGCATACTTGGAGGGTGTAGAATAGACATGACATCATCTTGAAGTGCGGTCAATGAACCACTACCATGCAAACGTGCATACATTTCGTCTGCAACTCTTTTCTCCGAGCCAATTGCGGTCTTGACAATAAATAGGAAAGAACCAACTGAACCATACATTTCCTTGAACAATCCATTAGCATTCTCCATGTCAATATTTGAGAAAATACACTGATAGTCTTGTAATTGGCCCGGGTCAACCCAAACTCCTTCAGTATAGCGTCCTGTGACATTAATCTCATCACTATTAGCAATAACAAGTATCGGCATTACATCAACCAAATTACGGCCCATGTCAATTCCTCGTTCTGGCCCTGTACATTCATAGTGCAAATCCTCAACAGGAATTCCGGTTGAGTCTGAAACACGTTGAATTACTTCCTCTGGAGAATCTGCGATACCCCATATTCCATCCCAAAGTCCAGGGAAATCTCCATCCGATTCTCCCCTCTTTAGAAGGAGAAGCTTTTCTTCAAATCTAACAAATACTACAAATGCGCCTGTCATAATATTCCCCTCTTTCAGTTACCAATGTCAAAAACATCATGGATTAAGTATGGTATGAAATTGTCCATCAATACAAGCATTGCAAAACCAATAGCCCCTAATACGAATAGTCCGATTCCACAAATGATTACAGTTTGCTTAAACTCTTGAGGAGTTGGCTTTCTTGCCATACGCAGAATGCGAGCCCATGAGCCTCTTGAGACCTTGCGGAATTGTGATTCAATCCAATCTTGTTTATCTTGGACTTTGCTCTCAAATGATTGAGTTTCGCTGTTTTCAGTTGACATGGTATAACCTCGGACAACCTGCCCAATTGCCAACCCAATATAACCGCTTTGATAGGAAAAAGAAGTCCTAAGTGTTAAAATATTTCAATCTAAGACCCGAAATTTGGGTAGGAAATAGTCAATAATAAATCCGAGCATTGATGAAGGGCCTACTTTGACAGTAACGATATGGCAGAACGCGACCCCTACTCCGTATTAGGTGTTGGCAAAGGGGCAAGCGATGCTGAAATCAAACGCTCTTTCCGTAAAAAAGCTCGCCAATTCCACCCAGATCGTAATCCAAATGATGCTGCTGCTGAGGCTAAATTCAAAGAAGTTCAAGCAGCATATGATAAAGTTGGAACTGCAGATTCACGCAGAGAGTTTGACCAAAAGCAACAGATGGAGAATATGTTCGGCGGAAGGGGGGGCAATCCATTCGGCGGAAGAGGCGGCAACCAATTCAGTGGTAGAGGGGGCAATCCATTCGGCGGAGGCGGAATGGAAGATATGTTCGGCCAAATGTTTGGCGGCGGCGCTACTAGGCAACGAAACCAAAGTGCTCAGGAAAGACGTCCCAAGGGCGCCGACATCAATGTTGGAATTGACATCACGATGGATGAAGCAAAGAAGGGTGGTAAATTTCCATTTACTTTCAAACGATTCAGAAAAAATGGTAATGAGATGGAAACCAAGACAACTACGCTGAAAATCACTATTGCTGCTGGTGCAAGCCATGGTCAAATAAAACGCCTAAAGGGCCAAGGTCATGACCACCCTCAAGGAGATACTGGAGATGTGTTGGTGTCGATTAGAATCGATGCTGGTGAAGGTACTTATTGGGAAGATGGTGTGTTAGTTCAAGAAGTATCAACTCCATATTCAACACTGGTCTTGGGCGGCAAAATCAAAATTAAACTACCTTCTGGGAAATCTGGAAATCTAAGTGTCGCTGCTAATACTCAAATCGGTGACCGAAGAAGAATGGCCGGTGCAGGATTTGATGGTGGTGATTTGGACCTTGAATTCGTTTTACAAGAAACTGACCAATTAACCAAGCAACAACTCAAGGCCTTGAAAACATTACAAGAAAGTGGATTGTAAAATTATTGTGCAAACAATACTTCATCACCTGTTACCTTGACGTGTCTATATGGCGAGAGGGCGCGGTGGTGGTAGAGGGCGTGGCCCAAACTCAAATCGCGCTGGCAAACATCAAAACAAAAAAGGTCCACAAGTTCCTGAAGATGAAAAATTATGGCGCCGCTTATCACTGCAATTTGCCGATAATGAGGAATTGTGGGGACGGTCATGGGATAATCAGCAAATTGCTGACCTCATTATTGATGGTGAAAACTTGCAGTTGCGATTTTCAATTGATGCGAAGGCTGAGAGGGCCTTTCGTAGCGCAATAGACGAAGCACTTGCTATTGGTCGTAAAAAGAATGAACGATTTACATCACTAGAAGATAAGATGGTTAGATTGGTCAAACCTGCTGATGTTGAAATTATCGAATCCGCAGTATCTGATTGGAGGGCTTTCTCTTCAAGACATGCCAACAAAGGCGGCACATCTCTTTGGGGCAGGCCTCCTCTAAGGGTTGGTGATGAATTACCAAATGATGATACTACTGCACAATTCAATTATGTCAGTGAAGAAGATGCAAACCGGTATTCCTTGCTCGAAAGTGTATGGCTTGCTGATTTGTTAGGGCAAGATTATCCAGATGAATTTACTCTAACGCCTGGGAAAAATATCATGACATGGGGTAATTTTTCACTGCTCAAAGAAAGTCGCTTTATCGCAAAGAGAAGAGGTGGAACGAGATTCCCTGAAGCAGAACCGTCTATGGCACTACTGCTGGTTTCGGGGCAACATTGGGATGCAAAACAACTTCTAGATTCGCGGCTATTGGCGAGAAGAAAAGCCAATGCAAACCCATTCCCAAGAGAATATGATCAATCACTTTGTGCAAAAGCAGAACTGCTAAAGGAAGTTGATGCTGAAATGGCAATAAGGGATGGAAGAACTGATTTGCGCCATCTACCCTTTGTCACCATTGACCCACATGATGCAAAAGATTTCGACGATGCTGTTTGTTTGGTTGAAGAGAATGGAATTCAAACACTATGGGTTGCAATTGCTGATGTAGCGCATTACGTCAAGCCAAATACAAGTCTTGACGCTGCGGCAAGAGCCCGTGCCACTTCGGTATATTTGCCTCATACAGTACTACCAATGCTACCTCCAAGACTTGCTGACGACCTTTGTTCATTGCGAGAAAAAATGCCAAGATACGCCATGGTTGTAGCAATGAAACTTGATGGCGCTGGTGAAATTGATGATGTTGCTGCTTACGAAGCCATCATCGAAGTAAAACAAAACATGGCATATGAAGATGCACTGGATAACCCGCAATTCTCGGGGATGTTTGCGCTGGCAAAAAAGTGGCAACAAAAAGAATTACGATTGAATATCTCTAATGCTGAATTGCGCCCTCGGGTTATTGGTGATGACCAAATAACTGTTGAAGTCAAGTGGCCAAATGATGCTACTCGGATGATAGAATCTCTAATGGTCGCAACCAATTCTGCAATAGGCCACTTGTTAGGAAAGGCTGGCGCCCCATTACCTTGGAGATGTCACGCACCACCCGATGCCCCTGAAGTTGAAGGATTAAATGCTAAATTAGAAGCATTAGGAGTAAATATTCGCCTCCCTTTACCGAGCAGTCGTAAGCAGGGCGAATCGGATACTGACCATTTGTCAAACCTTCTCGGTGCATGGGCTGATATTTCAGGCGGAAGTATCGAAATATCCAATGCAACAGATGAGGACAAAGATACGAGTGATGTTGATGAATACTTGCAAGGTGTATTGAATCCTGAAGCTAGAAACGATATTTTGGATTCACTGGCCGATGCACAAAAAGAAGCAAGTGAATTAGATGAAATTGTTCGAAGAGTTGTTGACCAAGGATTATTTCAGTTAATGCAAAGAGCAACCTATAGTGAAGTAAATCTTGGACATTTTGGTCTTAATTTGGATGCTTATGTTCACTTTACATCACCGATTAGAAGATATCCGGATTTGATGGCTCATCGCCAACTAAAGTCCTATTTGCGTGGAACTGATTGGACTCATACGCTTGAAGAAACTGCCGATTTAGCAGACCACTGTAGTGATCAAGGCTACAAAGCAAAACGCTTGGAATGGGAACTTGTCGCCAATGCATACCATTTGCACCTATTGAGGGGCGGAGAAATCGGAAATGACCAGCAATCCGATGCCGATTCCACA
>DUCL01000020.1 GCA_012959845.1 Candidatus Poseidoniales archaeon | reverse complement strand
CGTCAATGTCGCACATATCTCCAGCACCATCTCCATCATAGTCTTCTTGCAATGGATTAATGTCGCGTAGACAATTATCTAAACCATCGACAATACCGTCCCCATCTAAATCGGTTTCATAAGACCAAACCCCGATATCAATTGGATTATCTGGATATACTTCATAACCGCCGAACAAACCTTCTCCGTACAATGATATCGTGATAATAGGCGAACCGCTCGGTCCAAAGTTCAACGAATTTACCCCATCATTACCTTGGCCACCTGCGATAATTGCCCATTGCCAAGTTTCGTTTGCATCAGCATGGGCAACAAATACATCGTAATGATATACATCGGTATTGCCATCAATATCCTGTAGTGTGTCCTGTCCAAGAGTAAATCCACCGGAAGTAATTCCAGCGATTGTCATTTCACCAAATTGGTTGACCAATACCGAAGTAATTCTGTCACTTCCAATTCCGCTAATTTTTTGGAATGAGGTCCAATCTCCTTCTTTGTTTAATGAAACGATAAAGCCGTCAATCCACTGACTTGATTCGGTATAATAATTACCAAAACTGGCATTTCCTTGATATTCTCCTGTGACTACTACACCTGATTGCAAGCCGTCACAATCCCATGCCATATCCTCTGAAGACCCTCCACCGCTTTGCGCCCATAACCATCCGGCAGAATCGTATCGTGCAATAGCAATATCTGCAGACCCTGTTCCGAGTAGCATCGTCTGGTTAAACTGTATTTCTCCAAAGAATGTTAGTGCAACATATGTATTGCCAAGGTCATCTACACATAATGAGCCAAAAGATTCAATTCCTTGCGGAGATACTGCGCTAACGGCACTGATTGGCTGACCTAGTTCGTCAAAAATTGCTATGATTAAGCTTGGTGATTCACCACCAGGGACCATTTGGCCATCGAATTCAATAATTCCAGTGAAAATTGCACCTAGGTGTATCTCGTCTAGATTATTTACAGACAACGAAAATTCGAAAACTCCGAAAGATGATTCGATTTGAGTAGCCCACATCCAAATTCCATCAGCAGACATTCTTGCGAGGAATACATTGCCATCATCACCAGCATCTGTTTTGTTTAGTGGGTCAAGCTCTCCCAGAATCATACTACATTCGTTTTCGACTGTATTATAGCAATAAGTTCCTGAAACCACGATGTCGCCTGATGATAGTTTCTCTATTGAATTGATAGCATCAAAGCCTTGGCTTCCACCGCCTGTACTTCCCAGCCAACTACCGTTTTCATCTATCCAAGCGATGTAAAAATCAATATCAGCTTGTCCTTCAGTAGATTGAGGGCCAGGGAAATCATAACTAAAATCAATATATGATTGAAATGATCCCACTACTGCAGTAGTGCCATTTTGAAAACTGACTGAATCACTAACGGTATCATCAAAAAGGCCACTTGCTTGTGCAAACCACCCTAATGTAGTATTATTTTCGGATGAATAATGGGTGCTGTCATCTATCAATAAATTACTCTCATCGCTTTGGCTTGCATTGTTTTCAACACCGTCTTGAACCATCACTGAAAGAGACGCTAATATGAAAAGAAGAGAAATAGTTCCACAAATTGTAAGTTGCCGCATATTTGTTGGAAGCACGTCTAACTTATCAAACCGCCTTGTCGGTGATTGTTGCTATTCTGTTTGTTTTCACGACATTATTAGGGAGTCTTCAAGGAGTGTGGGCAAAAAGCCGCAGTTATGAGCGAAGGCTCCGATAAAGATTCGGCGAACTCCAAGCCAAAATCAAAACGGAATAGAAATAATAATTCTAATCGCGGTAATAATAGAGCACCAAAACGCTATGGAACTACTGCAAAAAAGGTTCTGATGGAGAAGAATGTCAAACAAATTGAAGAGATGAACTCCCAAGCAAATAATAGATTTACGGCAAAACAAAAACCGCTTGCTTTCCCTAAAGAGATGGCTGACCCAAAACGATTCTCATTTGAATGGAAGGTGTCACCCGTTGCTCTAAAGGAAGAGGCTATTATGGCCGAGGAGGTCATTCGCAAGGGTGAATTCGGCTGGTTGGATGATGAAAGAGTTGAGGAAATTGCTCAAATTGTCAAGCAACATGACATGAGTCTAGACCAAGCATTATCATTACGTTCTGCACTATTACAGCAAAAAACTGTTTATGGCCATGGAAGATTACAATCAAGAAGTAGAGCATTAGCGAGATTGTACAAAGAGGGGGTAAGTATTGTTGACCTTTCAAAGCGATTTGATTTCCCGCCAATGAATATTTTTAGAATAGTATTGGGTGAATTGAAATGGTCTAAATCAAAAATCAAAGAGTGTTTGCGCTCACCCAGTAAATTGCCAGAGCGTGAAAGAAAAGAATTCGAAGAGGCAGAAGCAGCGGATAGGGTCTCAAATGTTGACCAATCTGAAGTTCAAGTGAAGGCGGACAAATTTGAGGATATATTGTCGGATTGGTTTGAAGAGCAAGGAGTGAAACTTCGTCGTCAACCAGAAATGGTACGCGAACAATCTGCTCAACATGGCCGACCTGTTGCAACTCCTGACATTTTATTCCTAGACCATGTAGAAATCAACGGAAATCCGGTTGCTTGGATTGATGCAAAACATTTCTATGGTGCCGATGTGAAATTCCAAAGAAAGAAAATGGCTGCTCAAATGACCCGTTATATCCACGAATGGGGCAGTGGTGCTGTTGTATATCGGCATGGATTTAGTGCAAATTTATTCATGCCAGGATGTACATTACTCGATGCTAGTCCACTAGACCTTTCGGGACTATCACCTGAAGGTTCTTGATCAACTGTCAATATTGGTGATACGAACGCCCATGCCTCTTTTCCTCAATTGTTCAGATAGTTCTTCCAATTTCTCAATCGGTAATGGTTTGGATAATTCTTTGGGCAATACGCACAACGATACTCCGAGCATGCACAATCTTGTTGACATCGATGAGTCAAATCCTAATTGTTTTATTTCCTCATCAACATTAGACAAAAATGCATTTCTCACCGGTTCATCTAACATTCCAGAGGCTTCGGAAAACTGTTTTGAACACTGCAGTATTTGCGGCCATTTATCATGAGACCATTGACCTTGACGCAAGATACTGACCGCTTTCTCACCTGCGGAAGTAATTGTTTGTTGCCATTTGGGGTCATCGATATATGTTCCAGTATGTCGTGATTCTTGAGGAATCCACGCCAGAAGAATTTTTTGGTTACAAGGAAAACCTACTGCCTTTCCCGGAGAAACGGGAGAACCAGCCTCTATACGTAATTCAACTCCACCAGCATATATTCCCAATACATCTCCCAAACCACCACTGTGAATTCTTTCAATTCGGTGGGCTAATCGGTAATATTGCTCTACCTTACCTTTACCTGTTAACTGATGAAAAGCGAGAGCAACTGCGATAAGTCCGGCAGCAGACATTCCGAAACCTTGGCTTGTGGGCAATTCTAATTGCACATTTATTTCGTAAGCATCTTCTCTATCCAATAATCTCGCATCTCTTAATCCTTCAATCAATTCTTGATAAATTACAATTCCATTTTGTAGTTCGGACCCATCCATTGCAGTAACATATATTCTGAGGTCTCCTTGCTTGATATCTCCAATTACCTCATCTAATGATGAACCAGCAGAATATCGTATTGCTGATGCTGGTTTATTTGTCCACAGATGGCGAACATTGGCTTCAACTCCATCTGTGACATTGAACCCAGCTCCACGACTTCCTTGGCTTCGTGGCAATTTGCTATCATTGCAAATTGAAAATAAGAGAGTGATATGACCTCCGCACCTCTTGATAACCATCTTGCAGCCCCAATAGAGATAGCAGGCTAAACTATGTTGATGAATACTCGCATCAACATTGATGCGGGGTTATCTTCTTGAAGGATATTATGATTAAGCGATTGCTCTTTCAATTTCGCCTGATAGATTCTCAAAGCGACCCTTCAATTCCTTTATTGCTCCATTGAATGCTTGAACTGGAGTTAATGAACCATCGGTTTCAAAGGTGAAGACAAATGCATTGTCAATTTTTTCAAAGGTAATAGCATCATCAAAGTCACCATCACGACCGGTTCCGGCACCAACTTGATGAATTGCCTTCTGCAAATCAATAATGTAGTCGATATCTGTGATCGTCTTGTCCTTTCCAAATAACTTGGCATCGATTGGCTTACCATCTGTAGTTTTCAATCCCAAATTGAACAGTACGTTTGCTTTCTTACCAGGCTTGTTTAGAATTGCCTTCATTTGTGGGCGGAATGCAACTGCTGCTACTGGAGACCACTTTGCATGGTCACGGCCGCGGCCAAGTGTTGCAAATGCGTAAAACTGTAGGTATTGTCCCTTTGAAAGTAGAGTGAGTGGGATACGCTGGTGTTCTTCCATTAGTCCAAACATAGGGTCGGAAATAACTGTTAGGTCACTTGCGTAAACATACTTAAATTCTTCATCAGAATCCTTTGGGTGACCTTGAACTTTCAAAGAATACAAAATTTGGCAACTTGGGCAGCCCTTATCCTTCTCGACCATGTCTTTACAATTTTCACAATCTTCAGGGAATACAATTCCTTCTTCAGGATGTGTTGGGATAGGAATCATTGCTAATCGGTGAGCGATTACTTCGTCTGGTAAAGTGTTAACAGATTCATGAACCTCACCAGTTGAGTTGTCTTGGTTGATTCCTTGTGCAAAATCAACACGAGTAATTGCTAACTTTGGAACATCTGCAATCAATGCACGGCGAATAGAATTGACCTGTGCAGTTGATGTTTCAGTTAATAGAAGTCGAATAGAATTGCCTTGTGGCCAGCCGTTTATTATTTCTGCTTTCATCCTTGTACACCTCTTTAATCAGACACGGCGACCACGACGGCCACCCTTCTTCTTTGTACCATCATGAGCGATTGGAGTGACATCTTCAATTCTTACTACTGTCATTCCAGCACGAGTGAAGGCACGAATTGCTGCTTGTGCGCCAGGACCTGTGTTGTTGGCTTTGTTGCCACCGGGTGCTCGGTACTTGACGATAAGTTGAGTGAATTCCTTTTCTTTCAATGAATCAGCCATCTTTTCTGCTGCGCGAGTTGCAGCGAATTGACCACCACTGTCCTTAGACGACTTGACAACTTGACCACCAGTACAAGTGGTGATTGTTTCAGCGCCAGTCAAATCAGTTGCGGTCATTAGAATGTTATTATATGAGCTGAAAATGTTTACAATTGCCTTACGAGTCATCATTCGTCACCTCCAGTTGTTGCTACGGAAGGTGCTGATTTTGCCCCGTCAACGACCTCAGTAGCAAACTCTGGTGTTGCCTCTGGGTCAACTTCTTCTGCACCATACTCTGCTTCTTTACGACGTCCTTCGATCATCTTGCGGATTTGGTGGTCCGGGTTATTGAGAGAGGAGCCTGGGTGGTATCGAATCAATTCTTCTTCATCACGTGATACTGGGTAAGACGGGATTGTGACTTTTTGGTCACCAATGCAAATCTGTCCATGGGTTACAAGTTGGCGTGCTTGCTTCATTGTGCTAGCAAGGCCCTTGTAATACACTTGAGCCTGAAGACGGCGGTTTAGGATTTCTTCAGTTCCAAGGGTTAAGATGTCATCCAGAATAGCATCGGATGAAACAAGACCCTTGTTGTTAAGAGATGCCAAAAGGTCATTCATTTCTCTCATGCCATGGCCTTCGGTGGTATCTACCATACCAATCAAGCGCATTGCTTGGCGGCGATGGCGGCGAAGTTGAGACTTAGCCTTCCAGATTTCACGCATGTTTTTGAGTCCGTGATTATCACGAATGGAATGTTCTTCTTCAATACGTGCTTTCTTCCACGGGTGGGAAGGTGTGTCGAATTTTGGACGTGCGAATTTTGGCTCTCCCATATATTATCCCTCCATATCACTTCTTTCGGCTAACTCCAAGAGTTAGTCCACCACGACCGTTTGAACGGCCACGTTGTCCACGAACTTTGTTTCCGCTAGCGTGGCGAACACCACGGTAGCACTTCATGGTACGAAGACGACTGATGTCATCTTTTAGAGTTAGTTTGACCGCTTGTCCGGTCAGGTGAAGTTCATCTCCAGTCTCAATGTCTCTTTGGCGGTTGAGCATCCACAGTGGAACTGTCTCTGCATAACCCTCAATTGCTAGACGAAGAGTTTCTTGTTCTTCGATAGTTAGGAAACCAGCAGCCTTTGCTGGGTCGAATCCTGTTGTCCTGCAAATTTGAATTGCAGTTCGGTTACCAACGCCCTTGACGGAGGTCAATGCGGTTGCTAACGGCTTAAGGCCATCCATGTCTGTATCTGCCATACGCAGGATATAGGAAAAATCATCTCCAAGTTCTGCATCCTTTGGTCGTGCCATTCCAGTTCACCCTAATGTCCTCAACACATAGTGTCAAGCAGGCTTCCGACCAACCACCCCTATATCAAAACCGCGATACACTATCCGCGACACTGAGCCTTGAAAACAGCGTTTTTTTGGGGGTCAAATATTGGTTTATTTTTTGGCTTGTTTGGGGCGACTATTTCTCCTCAAAATATTGTAAAAATCAAAACTTTGCCGCAGTTGCCTACCTATGAAGAAAATATCATGGGTTTTTTGCACATCTTTCACTCTAAAACACACAATAATAACATCTCATCTCCAGGTTGTTGGACGACGAATGCAGTTCTCTTGCCATGCCTTCTTGCCAACTGCCGGTCGATGGCCCCTTGCACCTTCGGTTGTATCTCGGGGTCTAGTGAAACGCGCACTGTCAATTTTTGAATATCATGGTCCAAGGCGACCTTGACCAAAGCATCGACATCCTCCAATGTTAGATTCATATGTGCAAGTGTGGCTATCTTGCCTGTGGCTTGTATCAACAAGTGATTATTTCCCTCTAAACGCAATGAATGATCATGATGGATTTGCGGTCTTCTACCTTCGACAACACCCCAATGGATAGTCTCAGATTTTGTCACGCTATCAAGCCAAACATTTGCCAAACCGCTTTCAACCAATGCGGCGTCAAGTAGGCTTACCCTCTCTCCTTTGCGAGGAGGCCTCCTTGATTTTTGAGGAACTCCCTCGCCCATTTGTATCGGCTCTCCCCCATCAATAATTAGTGGTTCGTCTTGTAAATTTGGCGAGATTCTAACAAACCTTCGAGCAACATTGGGAATTGAAATTGAACCGAGCCAAAGAGCCAACCTATCCACTCGTCCACGCCCTCTTGAAGTCCAAACCCATGTTCTCTCAATTTGTGGCCAGACCAAATCAACCATTTCTTCAACTTGTAATCTTTGCTCGTGACTAAGGCGTGGAGAGAGGTCTAACAATAGGGACGGCCCTCGCTTTCCAGTTGAAAGATAAGGAGCCCATCCAGCAAAAATTTCATCTAACCTTGGTGCCATTTCATCAAGCCCATGGCTACGACTATTTCTCGGCCTTGCTGGGTCTAAGTGCAATAATGAAATCTCTGGCATTTGTGCTAGTTTCAGATGATTTTGCAAAGTTTCTAATGCACCTCTACCATCTCTCCCATCACCGCATAGAACTCTAGTTTCATTCATTCGCTGACTATCTTGTTGATTCATTAATTTAGCTATTGTTTGCAAATTTACTGCACTCGCCAATGCACGTTGCGAATCCAATTCTATGCCGAGTGCGGCTCTTTGAAGGTGGGTCGCATGGGCTGCTAATTGTATTCCACTCCCGCAAGCACAATCAACAATAATTCCTTTGCCAAGAGCCGATTTATTGACCATTTTAGAACGCGTGAGTGCAATCTGCCAAGGCGTAGCGAGTGGTTTTCCTTGCTCGGCGTGGAAGAAAATAATTTTTTCTGCCGAGGTGGTATCTGGTGCGGATTCACTCAAAGAAGAGGAATCAACTTCTGAAGGAATTAGAACATTGTGCAAGATTATCTCTCCGTGTTAAATTATTGCCCAATTACTCGATTACTGGCCCGCAACATCACTTCGTGTCATTATACTTTCAAAGTGGATTCCGGCTGATGTAAAAGCCTCCACAGCGCCTTCCTCTCTGTCAACAATACTGATGACTGCGACCACTTCACAATCGGTGGCATCATGAATCCTTTGCACTGCCTTAATCGAAGAACCACCCGTGGTTGTCACATCCTCAAGAATAACGATTTT
>DUCL01000019.1 GCA_012959845.1 Candidatus Poseidoniales archaeon | reverse complement strand
CAAGATGGAACAACCGCGATGGGGTCTTATGCATTACACAGTAGTGAATCCGCAGATGTTGATAGCAGACCAAGACTTAATTTCACTTACAAGGAACAAGCACCATGGATTCCTTCAGCATCAACTGGCTTATCGCCTGCATTTGGAACCACATTGTGGAATATTAGTACACCTCGGCCTTCTGGTTTGGATGAAGTTGTTCTAAATTGGACTGGACATCAAAATAATGAAACTCGTTGGTTTGGTTGTGGTTCTAATGATCCACGTATGGTTTTTGCTAACTGTAACGGTACGGACGACTTATCCGAGTCAGATTCTGCTTTCAATTCCAGTAGCAATACATTGACCATTTTCAATAACACTTTCGACGATGCATGGACTTATTGGCGCGTTAGAGCAGACCAAAATAATCGCATTGGTGAATGGTCTGATGTCCACAGTTATAGGACTCCAGATTCTATTGGTTATGATGACGGTAGTGGTAATCATACAGTCATATTGTCTCGAGGTTCTATCTTCACCGATAGTGGGCTATTACCAGCTGTACCTGATGTGGAACTGGAATCAACAGTTACTAGCAACCAAGGGTCGAGTACTACTCTTGATTTAGGTACAACATCATCTGGAACAGGTGAAAGTCAAATCCTTCTTGAATTTGAGTTGGGTGAGATTCCATGGCCTGCGGCTATGACTCCTACATCAATGGTACTCAAACTTTGGAGAGAGCAAGTAATTGGCACTACGTCATCAACAATTTCTGCACATGCCTGTTCCTCTTTTAGTGAATCTAGTGCTACTTGGAATAACGCACCAACATGTTCTGCATCTGAATTAACACGCACTACTCTTACATTAATGCCACCAAATGGTTGGTATGAATTTGATTTGACAAGCCTAGCACAATCGAATATCGCCAATGGCAATATGACGATGTCAGTCTTACTGAAGGTAGTAGGTACTCCGGGGACAACCCATCGTTTCTTCTCAAGTGAATATAGCACTAATGAATCTCGCCGCCCTCAATTGATATTAGATTATGTTGACAACACAGCAGGAATTATCCCTCCAGGTCAGCCATCTCTGGTATTCCCGTTAGATGGTAGTGTACTATACGATGATAGTGAAATAATTCTTCAAAGTCTACCGTCTCCAACATTATCTTGGAATCCAGTAACCGGGGCAAGCGGATATGTTGTCACTATTGCAAATTCAACAGGTGTTTACAAATTCAAATCTTGGGAAAGTTCTTACATCAATGGAACTACATTCCGTTTCAATGATATTCTAGATGCGGGTGATGTATTTTCATGGTGGGTTCAAGGTGTAAACCAAACAATTACGGGGCCTTCTTCGCCTCGTTGGTCGTTTGCAATTGGTGACCCATCGCATACTGATAATCAAGACTTAACCTTCACTTATGATTTCCAAACTGGAAACGAAGTAATGCAATTTGGCCACACAAATATTAGAGATAGCACATTGAGTGAAGCATATCCAGAGATCAACAGTGGAGATGTCGATTATCTCAGTCTCGGTACTGGATGTGATTCAATTGCAAATGCAAAATGTAGAATCGTAATTGGATTAGATAATTCACAGATTCCATTTACTCCATTCCAAAATATCCACTCTACAAGCCTTGGATTATTCATTGCGGGAATATCTGCATCTGGAGGTGCATCGACTTTGGATATTTCAGTGCACAGAATGATAACATCCGGATGGAGTCAATCTGCTTCCTCTTGGAACCAATCAACTCCGGGAACTAATTGGAGCGCACCAGGTCTCCAAGCGGGTATTGATTATGATGCAACACCAATTACTTCGATGACACTTCCATCCACTGCATCAGGGTGGATTTGGTTTGATATTGGAGTCAATGGAATGTTAATTGACAATGACAACCAATGGATTATCATTGCAACACCAAATGCAGGTGACCTAACAGTTGACTTGTTCTCAAGTGAATATATGACCGCTTCTCTGAGGCCAATAATACAGTTGAATACAACAAATGTCA
This sequence comes from Candidatus Poseidoniales archaeon, assembly GCA_012959845.1. Classification (GTDB taxonomy): domain Archaea; phylum Thermoplasmatota; class Poseidoniia; order Poseidoniales; family Poseidoniaceae; genus MGIIa-L1. The sequence continues at coordinate 6,174 of DUCL01000019.1, read as the reverse complement.
GTAGCATTACAATTTCTCCAACAGCACCTACGACCGATGCAGATACAACTTACAGTTTCTCTCATCAAGCATATAATCACCAAGCATTACAAATCAGTGCTCCAGTGACCTGGAGTTCTAGCGATGGAAGCATTGATTCCTTCGGCCTGTTTACTCCAAGAGGTGTTGGCACACATACCATTACTGCTTGTTTTGGTTTGATATGCTCTAGCGAATCGATAACTGTCACTCCCGGAATCCCAACAACTCTTGATGTAACGCCATTAACTGGCCAAATAACATCGGACGAATCATTGGAAATAACAGCATCCGTAGTTGACCAATTTGGCAATGTTGTTGCAGGTGAATTGATCACCTTCTCTACTTCAAATGGAACATTGGGTGGGGTAAATGGAAATATATTCTATCCGTTTGCTTCTGGTGCTCAAACTGTTACTGTAACTTGGGGCATGCAATCGGTTTATGTTCAAATTGCAGTTGGTAATGGAATTCCATCACATTTCGAACTAACTGGTTGTGAAGGAGTAGTTCCTGCTGGAGAATGGTGTGATATCACTCATACTCTATACGATCAATATGGTAATGTATTGAACGAAACACAGGCTGGATTGCTATCTTGGACTACTGATGATGGTAATTACAGTGAATTAAATGACCAATATTTCCCGGACCACTTAGGAACATGGACATTGTCCCTGACATCGGTTTCTGGAGCATCTGCTGAGATAAATATTACAGTAGGTCATGGAGAGATGCAGAGTCTTGAACTCGCAATTTCTTCAACAGAAATTACTGCCGACGAACGCGTATATATCAACACAACTCGTATTGATGTGCGAGGAAATAGATTGACAGTTGTACTACCAAGTGAAAATTGGACAAAGATTGCTGATGGACAATTAAGCGCAGGAGCACCTGCAATTTGGGACCCAGTAACAAGAGGTGCTAAGATATTGGAAGCGAAGTATGAATCTGTTACTGCACAAATAACAATTACTGTATCTGAAGGGGCGATTAATACATTGGTGTTGATTGTTGATTCTGAAGATTATAGTTGGCAAATGGTATCCCTTACCGCTGATGAAATGTTAACGGTTAAGGTCAAGGCAATTGATGCAAAAGGTAATCGCTGGACAATCACTGCGAATTGGTCAATTTCTCATGCACTTTGGAATGATCAAGGCGTATTAGAGCAATTGGTAAATGACCAAACTGATTTCGTACCATATCATGCATCCTCAGCACCTTACACAATTACGGCAACATATTATGATGGCAATATGATTCATGTAATCTCAATAAATGCTACAGTATCACACGGAGTTCTGACCAACATTGATTTGAGTTCAATTAGCAGTAGTGACGAAACTTCTGGAATATATGATTTGACTTCTGATGACTGGATTGATTTCGCAGCAGAATTATCTGATATGGATCAAAATCCAATCGATACAACTATTCTCAGATGGTTGCTTACCGACGAATCAAATGGTGAAGAAACCGACATTACAGATGTTTTGTTGGCCAATAATATGCGTTGGCAAGCCAGTGATATTGGAAGCTATACGATAAAGGCAACCAATCTTAGCGGTTCAGGATATGAAGTTAGTGATTTTGCTAGTATTACGATTCATCACGGTCAAGCTGTAAGTCTACATTCAACAGAAGATGCAACTACTGCTACCGCAGGATATCAAATAACTATCGCTATTACTGGAACTGATAGTGACGGAAACACTTTCCCACAAAATGTTGAATGGCAAGAAAACAATGGAGTTGCCCACGACATCAATTCAACCGCAGTTGATGGAGTCTATACCTATCAAGCAAGAATTGAGGGGCCACATACATTGACATACAGTAGTTCTCTAACTGTTAGTAACGAAATAGAGTTAGCGGTTAGTGCAAAGAGAATTGTAGCACATCTAAAGGTTGAACTTTCGAGTGAAGTTGTAGAACAACTTGGAGAGATAACAGTTAATGTAACTGCATATGATGAGTACTGGAATAAGATTCCTGTACCTTCAAGTACACTTGTAGATTCGACTGGTAGAGCCGAAGTACTCAATCAAGGCGATGGAGTTTGGAGAGTAATTACTCTTGATGAAGGTGTCCAAACGATTACGATTAATTCAGGACAGATAGATGAAGAGAGAACATTTACAGTAACTGGGACACTTGAAGGATTCTTTGAAGCAGGTGGAATTTTGTATTATGTTGGAGCATTCTTGGTAGCAGCAATTGCTATTGTTCTACTTATCGTATTGAAGATGGTATTAACCGGAAATGATGATGAGTGGGACGATGAAGATGAGGATGAAGATGAGGATGATGAACCAATCACTGAGAGAAGGAAACCTTCTCGCGGTGGGGGAGCAGGTCCAACCGGTCCAGCTGGTCCCGCCCCTACTCCTGAGCCTGAGCCTGAGAAAACTGATTTCACCCAAGATGACAGTTATCGTGTTGACGATGAAGGAACTGAATGGTGGGAAGATGAAGCCGGAACTTGGTGGTATCGCCAACAAGGTGACGGTGATTGGGAACAGTGGGTTGACTGATTGGCAAGTTTTCATCTTAGGTGGTAATAATGCGTAATAGAGTCAGCAATAGAATATTGATATTTTGCTTTATTCTATCTCTGATGCTTACTCAAGCAGTACAGCCGATGACTGAATTATCATTGGACAATGATGTAACAATGCAGGCAGGTACTCCAACAAGAATGGAGGTAACTTCTCCACAATACTCCATGACTGCAGATGAAGTATTGATTTTTGATGCAGTATTATTTGATTCTGTAAACAATATTGCAGAAGGAGAAATATCATGGAGTTGCAGTAATGGTACCATTGATAGCACCGGTTTATTCTTTCCTTGGAGTGCTGGATTGATTGAAATCCGTGCAGATCACTTGACATTAAATGCTACATATAACATCACAGTGACGTCTGGTCAAGCAAATACATTACGAGTCTTGTCACTATCCCCTCAAGTATTACAGCCTTATACACTAGTCGCAAATGAAGTTGATTCAAGAGGAAATGAAAGAATCAGCAGCGATGTTGTTTGGACGATTGATGGAGTTTATGTGGGTCAAGGAAGCCCACAATGGATTGCAGATGATGTTGGAAATGTGAACATTAAGGTACGTTTGAACCAGATGGAAACTAATGTTATCGCTGAAGTTATTCCCGGAACGCCATTCGAATTTATATTTCCAGAAGGCATTCAAGTTCGTTCTGGGCAATCGATTTTACTAAAACCGGAACTAGTAGATGCTAATGGATTTACAATGAATCGTTCAGCTGCTGGTTCAATGGCATGGTATGCAGAAAACGGTTCTATCAATAGTCAAGGTTGGTATCAAGCATCAGCACCTGGCAGGTGGAATCTTTCAGTAATAGCAGGTGGAATAATTGGCAATGGTAGCATATTTGTTGTACCAGCAAATGCATTGATATCCCAATTGGTAATAATGGAGGATTTGGAATCATACTCTGCCGGTATCGCATATGAAGTTGCAACGATTAGAACTGATAATAATGGATATTCAGGTTATGTAATTCCTCCGCTATCAAACTGGTCAATTACAAGTGGAGGCCTTCACTATGAAGACGAAAAGGTTTGGTGGACCCCAAGTTCAACCGGACAAGTAACACTACAAGTTATTGATGAGGATGTATTTTCTAGTTTAGAAGTAAATGTCGTACATGGAAATGCAATAAATGCGATTCTCTCTTTCAGCAAATCCCCTCTTACTGCAGGAACTCAATGTGTTGTAGTCTTTGAAGCAATAGACCGTTCTGGAAATTACTGGCCTGTAAACGCAGAGATCTCATTGACCTCTGGAAATGCTTCCTTGACGCAAATAGAATCAGACCATGCAGTATTCAATCCGCAAAAAGTTGGAACTTGGAGGTTTGAGGGTACATGGTTTGATAATAGCACAGATTCACGATACAATGTCGCTAACCAAATTGAAGTCCAGCACGGAAAACTTGCATTCATTTATCTTAATGGGGACTCGATAATACTACCTGCAGATATTCCTCTATTGATGGAGCCACAATTTACTGATGCACATGGCAACCAAATTGTCGGATTAGATGTTAATTGGACAATAGATGATGTTGATTCTACTCTAGACCTCATTTTGTCGCAAGGATATTTTTCTTCATCAGTAGTTGGTGGCCATGAAATAAGGGCAAACGCAGATGGTATTTTTGCAACTGTTAGGTTGACTGTAGTCGCTGGTTCAGCACAACATTTGATCACCGATAAAGATGCAGGTTTAACAGCAATTGCTGGTGAAAGTATTGACCTTTTTGTCCAGGTAGTTGATATTCATGGCAACACAGGACCAAGTAATTACTTGACCAGTGAATTACTCTCAGATGTCGGTATCTTAGAAGCATCATCTGCTGGAGTCGGATTCTGGTCTTTCACAGGAAAAATAGCGGGAGAATATGTATTGACGATAGAAGAAGGAGATGCAAAGCGTGATATTGAATTGACGATATTACCTGGTGATGCAATTCGTATTGTTACAGAACTTGAAGGTGACTCGTTAGCACAAGGTGATGTATTTCTGTTAAAGGCAAATGGAATTGACTCTTATGGAAATGAAGTAATTATTGATGCAGATAATACTACAATCACTTGTAACGCAGGACCAACAACCCATGTGACAGCGGATACATGGGAAGTGGAGATCACTACTGCTGGAAATGATAGGTCTTGCACAATCATGTGGGACGGTATTATCGCTCAGAATTTCTTTGATGTTGAATCGGTATTACTTGGTGGTGCAGTTGGTTCTACTAATACTGCGATGGGAATGGGTGCCTTTCTCCTATCTCTCATTCTGATTACCTTGATTGTTCTAATACGTAAGGCGAATCAAGTAACTGAAGATGACTGGGTTGAAGACGCATTTGATTATGATGAAGACCGACCTGAAAGTTCACCATCACATGATGAGGAGCCGCAATCAGAATCAAAAGATGATGAACAATCCAATGGTGATTGGATAGATGCTGCAATGAGAACAACATTAGCAGCAGCGGCTACGGAAATTGGAGTAATGCAAGCGGCACCAGGTACAGAACAAGGTACTACAGGATGGTATGTTGATGTCAGCGAAGAAGTGCAGTATTGGAATGTTGCAGACGATGGAACTTGGACTAGAGTCTCATGAATAGACATTTATCATTCAGAGAATTGTGCAATAACTTTCATCTCAACTGCAATCGGAGTTGGTAATGCTCGAATTGCTAATGTAGTTCTAGTTGGGCCAATTTTACCCAATGTCTCGGCCCAAACTTCATTATAGCCTTGGAAATCTCTTTTCATATCAACTAGGAATGTAGTAACATCAATCACTTGCTCAAGAGATGAACCGGCTTCTTCCAAGATGCGCGTAATATTGTCTATTACAGCATGGGTTTGAGCCTTGATATCATAATCAAGCGGCTCACCATTTTCATCATGTATTGGACCGCCTGGAATTGAATTATCTGCGGCTTGCCGTGGGCCAACTCCTGAAAGATATAGCAAGTCTCCGACTCGTCTAGCATGAGGATATGCACCTACCGGCTTCGGTGCTGAATCTGTATTAACTGAGCCATCTGCAGTTGTCGCCTCCCATAACACAGGTCCGCTTTCTTCGACAATAATTTCTTCATCAGTCTCTTCAACTGCATCATCAATAGATGATGATTCGGAATCGTTTGAATCCAACACACTGCGGTCTCCATGGAAATATTCAACATCATCCTCGTCATATTCCTTATCACCAGTACCACATGAAGCAGGATCTAAATGTATTACTGCAGCACCTGCGCCATGAATTGCCTCATATGCCAATACTTCTCCAGTCAAATCATTTCGGTTATCATTCATTGCTGAAAGCCACCACATTGGCTTGAATGCTACAACTTTTTGAACTCGTATTTGTTTTTGAATCGTTCGTGATAATTGGCCAACATCTTCAAGGCGACCCATCTCCATCAATTCGAGAATTTTACTATTCCATTCATCATCTTTCAAGGAATGAATTTTGTCTTCTTCCGGTGCAATATTATCAGTAAACATTCTGTTGGAAAGTGACATGGCAGTAATCGCAATTGCTTTACGGCCAGTACTACGAACAACATCAAGGCATGCTTTTGCCAG